>DASRFG010000027.1 GCA_035651655.1 Terriglobales bacterium | reverse complement strand
GGCAAGGTCTACGTCGCGGGCAAGACTGAGTTGGCAATCTTTGGGCTGCTTCCTTAGTGTGGTGTAACTGAAGTTTGGGAAAAGTTTCGCGGCTTTGGAACCGCTTGGCTCGCATCCGGGCCGAGCGGGCCCTCCCAATTTTCTCGAATCGCTGCGGGACCTGCGAATGGGGTATACCGCTATACAGGGAAATTCATGCGACGCAGCAAGTCCTGGAAGCACGGATCTTGGCGTAAGGGGTCGAGCCGAGGATCTATCTTCATGAAGGCTAGGAAAGATGCTCGCTCCTGGTAAGCGCTTTCCAAACACCGCAGGGCTTCGTCTTTTCTATCCAGCGCTGTATAAACCCGACCCATCAAATACGGTGATACGTACTGTCGTTTCGATAGCTCCAGCAACTTGTCTAATATCCTTTGAGCGTCCTGTGTGTGGCCAGCGCCTGCGTAAGCCTCGCTGAGGGAGGCGAGATAGAGAGTAGAGTTCGGCGAAAGCTGAACCGCTTTTTGCAGTGCGCTGATGGCAGCCTCATGGATAGGCTTACACAGATATATCCACCCCAGTAAACCATGCGCGTGGAAGAAACTTGCATCCAAGCCCAGCGTCTTCTCCGTCTCCTCGATCGCCTGATCGTAGCGGCGGGCCATCCAATAAACAAATCCTAAAGCCCACTGGAAAACGATGGAAAGCGGATCCAGCCGAATGGCCCGTTTGACCTCTGTGTAGCTCTCTTCATATCGTCCCATGAGTCCCAAAAAAAACCCAAACCACTCGTGGGCTGTGGAGTAACGAGGATTCAGTTCAATCGCCCGCTCAAACTCTCTTTCGGCAGCCACGAAATCGTGGTCATACCACATGTTGACCCACGCTAAGGATGTATGGGCTTCTGCTAGACTAGGGTCCATTTCAAGCGCGTGCAGCGCCAGCGTCTTGGCTTTTCCGCAACCTTGATCCGGCGAAACAAAGCCGAACGCAGTAAGCGCGGAGAGACAATCAGCCAGCCCTGCGTAAGCCGCAGCATATTCTGGATCCTTGGCAATGGCTTCCTGGAAGCACTCGACGCCCTTTGGGAGTCCGTCTCCGCTGCGCCGGTTCCAGTGATAACGGCCTTTAAGATAGGCCTCGTATGCTTCGGGATTCACAGAACGCGTTTGCGCGAATTGTAACTGCTCCTGTGGGGTCACCTTGACCCTGACTTCCCGTGCGATTGCCTGGGCTACCTCTGACTGCAGGCCCAACACATCGCGCAAGGGACGCTCGTAACTTTCAGCCCAAAGGTGCGCCTCCTTCATTGGATCAATGAGGTGTGCCGTGATACGCACCCGATCCCCTGCACGCAGCACGCCTCCTTCTACGATTGCGTCTACCATTAATTCCCGGGCAATCTCACTTAGGGGCCTGCGGACACCCTTGTACACCATAGCGGACGCGCGTGAAACCACCCGCAGCTCGCCAATTTTAGCCAGAGCAGTAGTCAGCGCCTCGGTCAGTCCTTCGGCGAAGTATTCCTGCTGGGGATCATGCGAAAGGTTTTCTAACGGCAGGACCGCCAGGGACCGAATACGTGGAGCATCGCGCTCGATCGTACCAACAAAGCGATAGCCCCGGCGAGGCAGGGTCTCGATATAGCGCGGCGTGTCGGCAGTATCACCCAAGGCTTCTCGGAGACGCCTAATGGCATTGCTGATACCGTGGTCAAAGTCGACGAAGGTGTCCGAAGGCCAGATCTTCCGCCGGAGCTCCTCCCGGCTGACGATTTCACCGGGACGATCTAACAGAATTTGTAAAATCTGGAAGGGCTGATCCTGGAGCTTGATCCTGGCACCCTGTTTGCACAATTCTCCAGCGTGATCCAGTTCAAAGGGGCCGAACCGGACTGTCCGCTGCAATGGGCGCACATCCCGCATGGCATCCCGCTCCCAGCGTTCAGGCCCAGAGTTTAGCACTAGTTATTTCCGTCCAACAGCTCAGATCTCCCGGCCTCGGTAAACCCGGAGCGACACAAGTGCAAACCAGGAGATACACGCGGTATTTACTTGTCTTCGCGCTTTTGTCATAACGCCATACGAACGGGGTGAGGTTTAGATCCGCTTCTGAGTGTGGGGCATTGTCAAGAACTCTGCTAACCCTGAAAGCCACAAGCGAGCCGACGGGTCACTCAGCCTCGCAAGGCCTGCTATCTCGAGCTTGCTGACTCGTAATCAGTGAAGGAGGACCAACCCAATGAAGATCGTGAAGACTCTCACCGTGCTAATGCCTTTCCTGCTTGCGCTGCTTCCTGGTGCCCACGCCCTGTGCAGCACCGCTACCGCCGCCGGTACTTACGGCTTCACCACCTCGGGAACACTTTACTTGCCAGGGCCTGTGCCGGTAGGAGCAGTGGGTTCTATCATCTTCGACCTGAACGGTAATGCCACCGGAAGCCAAGATAGAAGCGTGGGCGGAGCCATTGCCCACGAAGCGATAAGCGGAACGTTTAGTGTCGAGCCTAATTGTTCGATTACTGTCGATGCGAATGTTTACGACGGCAATGGCAACCTCGTCCGCAGTTCGAGGATTCCAGGGAGTGCTCATCAATAACGGAAAGCAGATTCGGGCGATTTTCCTGTCGGTGGTACTACCCAACAACGTAAGTTTGCCGTCGGTACTGATGGTCGACGTGTCGCGGTTCTAGTGGTCTCGCGCCAACAACCTTCCTGGTCCGTTGTAGGGGCTAGGTTCAACCAAAAATATTGGGTTGAAGCTTTGCATTCGCGGCGCTTGCTTACGATCGAAGCTAAGAAGGTATAGCTCCACGAAGTTCGTATCGAGCGCCAATCTAGAAAGGAGTCGCCCGTGCCTCGGAAAGTGTTCATTTCAACTTTGTTCACTCTGTTATGCCTTGCTCAAGTCGCGGTTGCAAACACGGTCGACTTCAAACCAGCGCACAATTATCCCGTAGGTACTAATCCCATCGCCGTGATCGCGGGAGACTTCAATGACGATGGTAACAGGGACCTAGCGGTGGCGAACTCCGGTGATGCCAGCATCGGTGATAACGGTGGCGTGAGCGTTTTGATGGGTATCGGCGACGGAACTTTTCAGGCTCAGCTGAACTTCACGGCCGGACGAAACCCGTCTGGAATGGCAGGCGGAGATTTCAACGGAGACGGTAAAGGTGATCTAGTCGTGGTTCGTGCCGGTGATTCGAGTGTTGGGGATAATGGCGATTTAACTATCTTCATCGGTAATGGCAATGGCACCTTTAGAAAGGGAGCTGTTCTGACGCCTGGTCGTAACCCTTCCTCGATCGCGACTTTTGACTCCAACAGTGACCATAAGCTGGACTTAGCAGTCACAAACAGCGGCGTGGTTAGTGTTCTGTTGGGAAACGGAGACGGAACTTTTCAGCCACATGTTGATTATGGATCCAATTTGGGGAGTCCAGTTTTTGTTGCGGATTTCAATCTCGACGGCAGAGCCGATCTTGTGGTCGGACTATTCAAAAATTTGAGCTCGTTGTCGGTGTCGATTTTGGGCGGCAACGGCGATGGGTCTTTCCAAGCCCCTGCTGCAGTGCCCGCGACGGCAGGAGCCTACCCAGGAGGTTATCCCGTTCTGTTGGCCACTGGTGACATGAATGGCGATGGCAATGAGGACTTAGTGGCGCGAGGGCCCTCTCATCTTTGTGGAACCTTCCCAGCAATCAAGTCTTGCCCGGGACCGATTGGCCTATTTCTGGGCAATGGCGACTTCACTTTCCAAACGGCCCTTCCTGCGACCATCAGTGTCGAATCAACATCTGACCTCAACGGTGATGGGAAGCTTGACCTAGTTGGATGGGCATTCGTGAACCAGACGCGCCAGAGTGCAGTTTCGTTGGGAAATGGAGAAGGAAGCTTCCAGGCGCCCTTAACCTTCGCGACAGGCGCGAATACCACTCTCGGCGCGATCGTGGCGGCGATAGTGGATTTGAACGGAGACAACGCACCGGAATTGATCGCAACGTCGCCTTCAGACAACGCGATTGCGGTATTACTAAATGCCACCGGTTCTGACTTCTCCATCTCCGTCGCTCCGCCTACTCCGAATGACTTGAGCCCCGGTGAAAACGCCACTGCCGCCATTTCGCTGAGCCTGCTCAACGCGTTCAACAGCCCAGTGTCCCTAGCCTGCTCGGTGCAGCCCGCTCAAGCCGGATCACCGACGTGCTCGTTAAATTCGAACTCGATCACCTTTGATTCCAACGGAAAAGCGAGTGCGATACTGACCATAACCGCAGGATCGAGAGCAGCTTCATTTCACTCTCTTGGATTTGGCCGTGAGTCAACCAAGGCTGGCATGCTGTGGTTGCCTATAGCTGGATTCGCGTTTATAGGGACTGGCGTCGGCATGGGGCTTTCCAATAGACGATGCATACTGGCGGCCCTGATCCGTGTGACCCTTTTCTTTGGATTAGTTTCGCAGCTGGCCTGCGGCGGAGGAAGTGGTGGTTCGAGGTCGGCCACCTACATTGTTTCGATTACAGGTACGTCGGGAACCGCTCAACATTCCACGACTACTACGCTTCGCGTGCAGTAGTCGGAAGAGAATCGTTAGAAAAATGCCCACGCTTACGATTCTGAGATCCTCTAGACCCATTCGATGAAATGGATGAAAAAGTCGATCGAAAGTTGATTGTTGACACAGCGGGCCCTGCGTATTTGCGAAGAGATTAGCAGAGCCTAGACGAATTGCCGCGCTTGGCGACCCTACGGGCGAGTTGGTCGGCAAACCGGAACTTGTCCACCTCACGGCTATCCGACATCGCGGGCCGGTAGCCACTTCGCTCTTCACACAGCTTGCTGGCGGCGACTCTGACGTTGCTGTCTCGCGCCTTCCAGCTTTCGGTCGCGCTCAGTGTGAA
>DASRFG010000026.1 GCA_035651655.1 Terriglobales bacterium | reverse complement strand
TCTCCAATAAGTGGCGATCTAGCCTTGTCGCAAACAATTCGAAGAGCCTGGAACACCGTGGAAGCGTGGGCCTTCAGGCCCACGATAAGGCGCACGAAAGAAGTGGGCTTTAGCCCCTGAGGATTCGAGTGCACAGGGGCTAAAGCCCTCATCCCTTGCTGCCAGCCGCACGGCTAAAGCCGTGCTCTTCCACGTTAGGGAGAGATCGATCCTGCAGGACGCTCAATATCTCTCATCAGGAGCTTTCATGAAAGCATTGTTGACGCCGTTTTTACGCGTGACTGTCTTCGGCCTGGTCATTTCGCCTTTGCTTGGGATCGCATCTGCAGACGCGAGACAAACCATTGCCACGCACACTGCCAATCTAGGCGGTGGTGCCATTTCCTACATGACCTCCGGCCGGGGAACCCCGCTGATCCTGCTACACGGTTTCGCGGAGACTTCTCGCATGTGGAAACCCATCATTCCACTGCTGGCAGAGAAATTTACGGTGATCGCACCAGACTTGCCTGGGATTGGCGATTCGGCGATTCCGCAGAGTGGTCTGGATATGAAGAACGCTGCGGTCCGCATTCATGATCTTGCGAAGTCGCTCGGGGTGCAAAAAGCAGAGGTCGTGGGGCACGACATCGGCCTGATGGTCGCCTATGCTTACGCCGCGCAGTTTCCCAGCGAGGTGACAAAGCTCGTGCTCATGGATGCGTTCCTTCCGGGGGTCGAGGGTTGGGAGGCGGTTTACAACAACCCCAACATATGGCATTTCCGTTTTAATGGGCCCACCCCTGAAGCTTTGGTTCGAGGCCGCGAGCGCACCTACTTCGAGTATTTCTGGAATGACCTCGCAGCCCACAAAACCCGCTCCCTTCCCGAAGCCGATCGCCGTGCCTACACCGCCGCTTATGCGCGGCCAGAGCGCATGCGCGCAGCGTGGGCTTATTTCGTCTCCTTCCAGCAAGCCGCAAAGGATTTTGCCGAACTCTCTCGGACCAAGTTGACCATGCCAGTGCTGAGCATCGGCGGCGAGAAGTCGTTGGGAGATGCGCTCGCGCAACAAACCAAGCTGGTTGCAACAGACGTTACTGTGGTCGTGCTCAAGGACACAGGTCATTGGATGCTGGAGGAGAAACCGAAAGAGACTACCGAGGCGCTGCTGAAATTCTTATGAGGTTTACCGTGAAATTTTCGCAATTGTTATCTTTTCTATTACAGCACTTTGCTTGGTTGTTAGCACGCCCTCGGCGACAGCTTTGCCGCAGCACGCGCCGGTGCTAGACTTCGCCCATGGCAACTAAAAAGAACAGGAAGAAAAAGCCGAAGCAGTCAAAGAAAACTGCCCGCAAAAAGCCAAGCAAGCGTCCCAGGAAAGTGACGAAGACCAGTGTTCGGGCGAGATCTCCGAAGAAAAGGTCCGCCGCCAGGAAGCGAACTCGCAGCCAGGGCCGGCGTGGCGGCGCCCAGCCGTTTTCGCCGCGAGTTCGGCAACCGTTTTCAGGCGAACAGTCGGGAGATTTACAGGGATTGTCGCGCCGCCCCAGCGCTGATTCGGAGAGCGTGGAAGAGTTAGTTGAGGAGGGGAATGCCTTTGAAGCTGACGCCGTCTCCGGCGTGGAAGAAGCCGGCAACACCGAAGGAAGGGAAGTCCACACCCGTGAGGTACCGGAGGACGACGTGCCGCAGGAATATCTGGACGAAGATTAAACCTGGAGGGCAACTTGAAAGCCTCTACCTTTTATCGAAGTGCCGCTGTTCTTCTGCTGCTTTTTGACGTCGGACACACCTATGGCTTTCGCCAGTCCGACACCGCATGGGGAATAGACACGCTTCTTGCTGCGATGCACTCAATTCGCTTTACCGTGCAAGGGTTCAGCCGGACGTATTGGGACCTCTTTGTTGGGGCTGGGTTCTTTGTGTCTGTGTTTCTTCTATTCTCGGCAGTATTGGCCTGGCAACTCGCCGGCCTTCCGGCACAGACTTTGGCGCTCCTGCGCCGCACTGCGTGGACGTTCGCCCTTTGCTACGGCGTCCTCACCATCTTAAGCTGGAGATACTTCTTTGCCCTGCCTATCATTTTCTTAGCTTTAATTACGGTGTGTTTGTTTGCCGCAGCATGGCTTTCACCGAAGCCAATCGCTTGACAATTACAGTCCTCTTTTCTCACAATCGTTTCCGTGTTTAAGAAACGGAACGACGATGCTCTACTTGTTAGCTCTTTGATAAACCGCCCTGATCATCCGTCCCATTTCCAAAACGGGAAAACACTCGGATGTTGCCAGGTAACCTCTTTGTCGGGAGGATTTTGTCTCTAACCTCCCCAAAACCAAAGATTTGGCGGGAAAAACTCGCCAAATGTATGATTCCACAGCCGGGCAGGGGGGAGGGGGTGGGGGTACTCGATAGCTAATATGACGCGCATCAAGAGTGGTGACGCAGAAATCGCGTACGAAGTTATTGGCGAGGGGCCGCCTTTGGTGCTGCTGCACGCCTTTCCGGCAAATCACGAGATGTGGTTGCCGGCGGCGCAAATGCTGGCACGCAACCGCCGGTTGGTATTGCCTGACCTGCGCGCCCACGGCGATTCCGGCGCCGGTGATGGCCCCGCCACCATGGAAAAGCACGCCGCCGATCTGGTTCGCGTCTGCGACGATGCCGGCGTCGGTCGCGCCGTGTTTGCCGGCGTCTCCATTGGCGGATACACCTTGTTTGAATTCTGGCGGCGAAATCGGCAACGCGTCTCTGCACTGATTTTGTGTGACACCAAGGCGTCGGCGGATACTCCTGAGGGCCGCAGCAACCGGCTGAAGTCCGCCGAAGATGCTCTCCAGCGCGGGCCCGAGTTTGTGATTGACGGTCTTCTACCCAAGCTCCTGGGGAAGAGCACGCAAGGGTTACGTCCCGATCTGGTCGCAGCCGCACGCCGCATGATGATGAAGATGTCCGCAGAAGATATTGCCGCCGTGCAACGCGGCATGGCCGAGCGGCCGGACTCAATCCCGACCCTAAAAACCATAGACGTGCCCACGCTGGTGCTGGTGGGCGATGAAGATGGCCTCACTCCCGTGGCCGACGCCGAGCTCATGCGCCAGAACATTCCACGCTGCGACCTGAGCGTGATCGCGAAGGCGGGCCACTATGCTGTCTTCGAACAGCCCAAACAGGCGGCGACCGTGATCCGCCAGTTCCTGGAGACTTTGCGCGCCTGAAGCGACTCAGCGCCGGGGATTCAGCGGCACTTTGCTAGAATGCTGCCCATGATTGATACGTTTCTGGTCCCCAAGAGCACCGTGACTGCTAAAGGCGACGGTCCGGTGGTTGATCTGAGTGGTGCGGGAAATCGTGTCCTGCTGCTCACGCTAGAGATTACGGATATTGTGGAGCAGGAATCTTTGGACGTGAGCATTTTTGGCTCACCCGACGGCGCTGCGTGGGGAGCGAAGTCGCTGGCCTCATTCCCCCAGAAGTTTTATCGTGGGCAGCATCCCTTGCTGCTCGACCTCACCAAGCAGCCCGAGATCAAGTTTCTGCGGGCGCACTGGGAGGTAGGCCGCTGGGGACGCGGTCCGGAGACTCCTGTCTTCGAATTTCAGGTTGCAATCAGGGAAGTTCCGGCCGAGGTCCTAAAAGAAGTCACTGCCGAAGCGCACGCCCGCCTCTGATTTCAGTTTTTGCCGCCCAGGGTTTCGCGGTTGCCGCCGGAAGCAACGCCGTGTTCCAGGGTGCTGACGCGAGCGCTGGCATTCTGCAAGTGCGTGCGTGCACCTTCCAACGTTAGCCGGGCATGCTCAGAGTTGGCGCCGTTGGGTTCGCCACTGAGAAACGCCTCCAACTCTGGTGTTGCACTGGAATAATTCTTCAGGCCGACATAAGCATAGCCCTTCACCAGGTGGATCATGGGCGCGCGGTTTCCGTTGAGCGAGAGAGCTTTGTCAGCTTGCTTGATGGCCTCTGAGAATTTGTTAAGTCCCAATAGCGCTCTGCTGTTTTCGAAGTAAACCTGCCACGTCGCCGGCAACAGGGTTGCGGCGCGCTCCAGCGGCCTCAAAGCCTGTTGAAATTCGCCTTGCGAATTCAGAACGGCCCCCATGACCATATAAGCCATACCGTAACTGGGGTCGCACTCGATGGCATGTTGCACATCTGCAGCAGCTTGCTGCACCTGGTTTGCATTCAGTTTCACTACGCCGCGCAGGGTGAGCGCTTCTGCATAGTTGGGGAATACTGCTATGGCTTTGTCCAGCAACTCGCCCGCGCGGTCTATCCTTCCCTGAGAAAACGCCTGCCTGGCTTTTTCAAACAGCGAACTTGCCCGCTCAGGTACTTTAAGTTGGTTGACAGAGATGGTTTGCTGACCGTCCTGCTCGCGTTGCCGCTGCGCGCGAGGCATCTTCACGGTCAATGAGTCGCTAATCTGTCGCACTTCCACTCGTTCGCTGGTTTGAGCGACGCCGGATGAGACCTCCACTTCATACTGCCCCTCGGGAACATGGTTGAAAGCAAAACTGCCGTCGGGGTTGGTGAAGCCCGTGGCCGCGATTTCACCCGCCATGAGGGAACGAAGCTCCACGCGGGCGTCCGGCACCGGACGTCCATCCAAGGTGAGAACATTGCCAGAGAGAGTGCCTTTATTCCCAGGTTCACCGACAAGTTGAGCTACGCCCGGGAGTGCGGCCAGGTTGAGAGCGGTTACCACTAACAAAAGCGTTATCCTGTTCAACATACTGCCCACCTTGAGAAGGGTCGGTCGGAGGGGGTCGGACTCAAAGGTAGGGGAGACCTGGAAGACCTTGTACCGCCGCTCTAACGGGGCGCCTTTTTTTGCGCACCATTGAGTGAGATGGGTTTGGAAAGAGAAAGTTGTCTTGTTATGGTTGCTAGCATGAATATTTTCATGTACTTAAGCGGGCAACTCGGCACAATGTTGGAAACGGCGGTTGCCTGAATGGCCGAGAGTTCAAGCATTCTGGTTCGTCCCGCGAAGAACCTTGCGGGAAGCCTGCGACTTCCGGGCGATAAATCCATCTCGCATCGTTATGCAATGTTGGCTGGCGTGGCGGAAGGGCAGAGCCATGTGGAAAATTTTTCCACCGGCGCGGATTGTGCCAGCACCGTGGCTTGCATGCGTGCGCTCGGAGTCGGGATCCAACAGCAAGATGGAAATCTTGAAATTCACGGGCTCGGTCGAGAGCTGAAACGAGCTGCCGGCGCACTGGACTGCGGCAACTCTGGCTCGACCATGCGCATGCTCTCCGGAATCCTGGCCGGCCAGAGGTTCAGGAGCGAACTGATCGGCGATGCTTCCTTGTCACGGCGTCCGATGGAACGGGTGGTTACTCCACTGACGCAAATGGGCGCCAATTTTTCGTCAGGACCCGGTTGTCGGCCGCCATTGAAGATCGAAGGCGGGCGCTTGCGGGGAATCGAGTACCACATGCCCATTGCCAGCGCACAGGTGAAGTCGTCGCTGCTGTTTGCCGGAGTGTTGGCCGAGGGTGAAACCAAAATTGAAGAGCCGCTGCGCACCCGCGATCACGGGGAACTGGCGCTGCGCGCTTTCGGCGCGGAGGTCAGTAGCGCGGGAACCAGGTGTTCGCTGCGAGGAGGGCAGGAGTTGCACGGGATTACGGCTGCAATTCCCGGAGACATTTCCAGCGCGGCGTTCTTTATTTGTGCTGCTGCCCTTTTCCCGGAGTCCAATCTGGTGATTGATGCCTTGTTGCTGAATCCCACCCGCACCGCGATCCTCGACTTTCTAATTTCCATGGGGGTTCGCATTTCGGTGATGCATGTGGAGGAACATCACGGCGAACTGGTGGGAACAGTACACGTGCGCAGCGGAGGGAAGTTGCTGGGAGGTCGTATTTCTGGAAAGCAATCGGCGGCGCTGATTGACGAGCTTCCGGTGCTCGCCGCCATCGCGCCTTATACGGAGAAGGGAATTGAAATCCGTGATGCTCGTGAGTTGCGGGTGAAAGAGTCAGACCGGATTGCCGCTATGGCGCAAAACCTGGGCGCTTTCGGAGCTGAGGTGGAAGTGCTCGAGGATGGATTGCGGGTGCCCGGAGGCCAGGACCTTCACGGCGGCGAGGTGGATTCCTTCAGAGATCACCGCATAGCGATGGCCTCAGCGATTGCGTCTCTACGCGCGTCAGGAGAGACTTTGATCCGCAACCCGGAAGTAGTGGAGATTTCCTATCCCGGCTTCTTTTCAAAGTTGGAGGATTTGCTGGAGCGCTGACGGCGTATTTTATCTGGGTTTGTCCGGAGTGGCGGCGGTTAAAGACACTGTCGCGTCTGGCATGCGGACCGCAGGGGCTCCCGCCACCGGTTTCCGTCGCGGCAGGACACGAGCCACGTCGGAATGACGAATTTGGCCAAAATTGCGCATCAAGTTGCCGGCATAATGCGCGAGACCGATCAGCGAGGTGCGATACCAGCAACAGCGGTTCATATGTGGTGACAAGCCGCAGAAGAAACGAAAGCGGTCGAGGACCGGTGTGGACGCTAAAAGAGCGGCCACCATGCGATGGTTCCCTTCCAGGACGGTGAGGGGGTCGCGATCATTGAGTCCGATCAACACCACCGCACTTTTCTCACTGTGGCTGGGTAATTTGCGGCTGAGAGATTCGATGTCCGCCAGGAAAGGATCGTCTGGAGTTTCTGTGATTGCCTGACGGATGCGGCTCGCGATTTTCTTCAGCCCAAAACCATCTTGGGAGAAATGTCGCCAATCGGCGCGCGGAAAAATCCGGATCTGCTCGAGATTCTCCGGCCTAAGCTCGATTTCCCACCATTGCGTATCTCTCGGCAGTTCCCGCCACATCGCCCCACGTTTGCGGAAGAATACGTCTCGGCGCTGTTGGGTTTCCGTGGCATTTTGCAGATTTGGGTGCAGAAGGAGGTTGGTGACCTCTTCTCTATCGCGATCAAAGTCCGGGTGATGAAGCTCATTCCTCAGAAACTCACAAATGACCTCGTCCTCCTTCACCGGGCGAAGAAGCTTAATGCCGCCTGAAAGGTAACGGTCCAAGCTGGGTACTTCCACGGACTCAACCGGATTTGAACCGTCGCGAGGTTGCGACGCGCCACTATGCCAAAGACGCAGAATCAACAGTAAGGCAGCTCCCACAAATGCTGCCGAGGTGAACACCGTGAGCTGGACAAATAATGCAAAGATGCCAGAAGGCAAAGTCTGCACGGCGAGAAGAAAACCATCGTTGACCATGATCGTGTTCTTTACGGCACGTTCTTATCTGCGACTCTCAAAGCAAAACTGCAACCTACCAGGTGGCTGACAAATTGCGGGCCAATTTTCTGCATCTATTTTGATGCCTACAATGCTGCTTGTGAGTACCGGCGCGCCAAAAAAGTTTTCCTGCACAAACGGGTGGAACAGGCGTCCCTGGCTTCTTCTATTCTGCTTTTCGCTTGCGCAAAGTGGTTATTCTGGTTAGCTTTTTATCCCGGTGGCTGGAGGCTGCCCCGATGTAATCGGAATTCCAAACGGAGGTTGGCAGGTGGCACGGTCCGTAAGAAATTGGCTTTTGCGACAACTCAATGCGAAAGACCCCCTGGATGGAATAGTGGTTACCGTAAAACTCGCCCTCATAGAACTCGGCACCAAGACCGTAGCCAAAGAACTGCGCAGGCTGGCTGACTGTTTGGAGAGAACGGGGCGCCTGCCGGGGTGGAATTTTCCTGTGATTGCGGGTAATCCGCTCAAACACCGAACACGTCATATGCCGCAGGTGACCGCAGAAACTTCCACCCGGGAACGCAGGAATGTCGCGTAGTACGAATTGTGGATCGTGTAGAGATCTTGCGGACAAAATGTGGCGGAGAGTGTCCGCCGTAGACGTGCTAGCGGGAGATTAGCGGCGGGCTGTATTTAATCTTCCCGGAGTCGTGAGAAAACGATAGAACCGCGGGGCGCCTTTTTTCCGCCAATACTCGGCATCGTAGTAATCTACGCCCAAGCCGGAATTCAAAGAACTGTAGAACGAGTGCTGCGATGGGTTCACTACGATTCCCGAGTGGCTGCGCCAAGCTATGAGATCTCCCGGCTGCGGACTAGTTACGCGCTCAAATCCATCTATTCCCCGGTAAAGATCGCGGGAACTAGCATAGGCATAAGGGAAGCCGGCATCGCTGTAAACCTGGTGGACCAAATGCGAACAATCGGGTTTCGATTGGCGCTCATGCGAGAAGTCGAGCGCGGCCCCGATTACCGCCAGACCTTCATCGGTGGTCAACGTCCGCGCCGAATGCCTACCTTGTCTTTCATCTGCCGACCATCCTCGTGACTGCCCATACGCAGGAGGCACGAGGAGCGCCATCGCAAAAAGAGCGAGTTTGAGGCTGCGGGACACTGCTGACATTTTGATGCCTAGCCCGGTCTCCATGCCTGGTTACGGCAGTGTCGGTTGTTTATAGCAATGGTTCACTACTGGCGCTCGAAACAGAGCTTGCACAAGCTGCTTCGTTTCCCAAAAGCTCGGAGTACCTGAACCGGTCGTAGGCCATTCTGTCCCGGGGGCCAGCCAAGGCGACATTCTGTCCCGTGCTCAGGAACTTAGCGGCATTATTCTCAGCCATTTACCTTCCGGAAGCTGGATTGCACCATGACCTGCGCTACCCGTCCTATATGAAAAAGCTAATAGCCGTTTTCCTGATACTGTTGTCGGCGCTTGCAGTTGCCGATGACTCCAAGCTGGCACCGGAACTGAGAGGTCTTCCGCCGGATGCCAAAACGCGGGTGATCGTCCAGTACAACCAGCCGGTCACGGTGAGCTCAGGGGGGCTGCTCGGAGGACTGGTCGGCGGAGTGCTGAACCTGGTTGGGAACCTGCTCCAGGTGCTTCCTTTGGTAAACGGTGTAGTTGCCGACCTGACGGGCGGCAGTATCGTTTCACTCTCGAACCAGCCCGACGTGGTGTATATCAGTCCGGACCGTCCTCTCGTCACCTTGCTGAGCAATGCAGCCCCGGCGATCAATGCGCCGTACGCGTGGAGCGCGGGTTACACGGGGACTGGAGTTGGGGTTGCGGTGGTGGATAGCGGGATCAGCAATGTTCCCGACTTGCGGAGCACGGGACTTCTTTTTAGCACCTCTGACGTCGTCTACAACCAGAACTTCGTTCCGACAAGCACAACCAGCGCTGACCAGTATGGTCACGGAACCCATATTGCCGGACTGATCAGCGGGAATGGCACCAGTTCGACCGGCTCGAGTTACTACCGGACATTTAAGGGTATCGCACCCAATTCCAAGCTGATCAATTTCCGCGTGCTGGATGCGAATGGCAACGGCACTGATAGTCAGGTAATTGCTGCCATCGGCCAAGCCATCGCGCTCAAGTCGCAGTACAACATCCGCGTGCTCAACCTGTCCCTGGGCCGCCCTATCATTGAGAGCTACCGCCTGGATCCGCTTTGCCGCGCCGTAGAGGCGGCTTGGAAATCAGGAATTGTGGTGGTGGTGGCGGCGGGCAATCAGGGACGTGACAACTCTGCCGGCAACAACGGCTACGGCACAATTTCTTCTCCGGGGAATGACCCGTACGTAATCACCGTGGGCGCGATGAAGCCCATGGGGACGCCGCAGCGCACCGACGATCTTATTGCCAGCTACAGCTCCAAAGGGCCCACGGCGATTGATCACATCGTTAAACCTGATGTGGTTGCGCCGGGCAATCTGCTGGTGTCTCTTGGTATCCCCGGTACATTGAGTTCTGAGTATCCGGTCAACTGGGTTCCGCTGAGCTACTACGTTCGCAACGGCAGCTCGGCACCTTCGAATACTTACTTCACCCTGAATGGCACCAGCATGGCCGCCGGCGTAGTGAGCGGAGCAGTGGCGGACTTGCTACAGGCGCGTCCTTATCTAACACCAGACCAGGTCAAGGCCCGCCTGATGAAGACGGCCTATAAGCGCTTTCCACAATCGAGCAGCGTCACCGATCCCATCAATGGCGTGACCTATACGTCCTACTACGACATCTTCACGGTGGGGGCGGGATATGTGGATCTCGCGGCCGCGCTTTCTAACAATGATGTAGCCACCGGAACGGCCATGTCTCCGACCGCGAGCTATGACTCCAGCTCGGGCAACGTATATCTGGTGAAAGATGATTCAGCGGTGTGGGGGACCAGCGCCGTGTGGGGCACCAGCGCAGTCTGGGGCACATCGGAGTTCGTAAATTCCGATTCGGCGGTTTGGGGCACGAACGCCATTTCCGGCGCCTCAGCGGTCTGGGGGACGAACACGGACTCGGGACTTAGCGCCGTGTGGGGTACCAGCGCGGTCTGGGGAACGAGCGCGGTCTGGGGTACCAGCGCGGTCTGGGGTACCAGCGCGGTCTGGGGTACGAGCACCACAGGTGTGGGCGAGAACTGAGCAACTCAGTGTTCTGCCTGTAGAATCGGTTTTTCCTCGCTCTTGGGCGCAGCTAACGCTGCGCCTTTTTTTGTTCATAATAGCCCGAGAAGATGGCCGTGGCGCCACGCCGCTGGCGAGCCGTATCCGATCTAGCACTCCGCCCGGAATGGGATAGAACGGAAGTCTCCACCTGTAAAGCAGCTGAGAAGCAGCCCCTTTCCTCCACCACAATAAAAACTTGGAATCTTGTGCCCTTAATCGGGCGAAGGTGTCAGCAGCTCTGGTGCCTGCCACGGTGACAACAAACGACGGGAGAAGGGGCAATGCTCCAGCACCCGAGGAGGCAGCATGCAATCGCCTATAGAGCGGATGGTTCGCGGCGAAGACCCCGTTAAAGCCGGAGCCCCGGTTTGCGTGCTCCGCCAAATAGGAGGGCGGCGGCTTTTTCCCGCGCTAGCCCTGCTAGTGATCGCGTTCTGTGCTCCGGCAATTGCCGATGACAAGAAGGAGATAAAAGAATCCAGTCTGGAAGAACTGATGAACATCCGGGTGTATAGCGCCTCCAAACATTTGCAGAGTACGAGCGAGGCGCCTTCCTCAGTCAGCGTCATCACACATGACGACATCCAGAAATATGGATATCGCACTTTGGCTGAAATCCTACGCAGCGTCCGCGGTTTTTACATAAGTTATGACCGCAATTACAGCTATCTAGGCGTACGGGGTGTTTTGCGGCTGGGGGACTTTAACAATCGGGTGTTGCTCCTGATCGATGGCCACCGGATCAACAACAACATTTATGACCAGGCCATGATCGGCAGCGAGTTTGCCGTGGATGTGGACATGATCGAGCGGGTGGAGGTAATCCGCGGTCCGAGTTCATCGCTGTATGGAGCAAATGCTTTTTTTGCAGTGGTCAACGTCATCACTCGGAAATCGAAAGACATTCATGGTCTGGAGCTCTCATTTGAGCCGGGCAGTTTCGGCACATACAAGGGGCGGAGCACGTATGGCGGAGAGTTTCGGAAAGTTAATTTTGTTTTTTCGGGCACATTCTCCGAAAGCGCGGGACAGAATCTGTTTTTCGAGGAGTTCAACAGTCCGGCCACAAACAATGGGGTGGCCATGCATGCCGACGATACTTCGTACCGGGACTTACTGGGCACGGTCAGTTTTCATGGATTCACACTGCAGGTAGTCAGCAGCTACCGTGAAAAAGGCATTCCAGATGCTGCAGTGCACTTGTGTGGCCGGGCGAACTCATGTGGGAGCTTCGATACTGTTTTCAATGATTCGCGAACCCGGAACATTGACCGACAGCAATATGTAGATGTCAGCTATGAACATCCCATGGCGGATAAATGGCGGATGACGCTACGCACGTTTTTTGATCAGCATCGCTACGATGCACTTTACGTCTATGCAACCGCCGACGTTTCCGGGCCAGCGGAGGTGCTGAACAAAGACTTGGGGCATGGGACGTGGACGGGAGGCGAGCTTAAGCTGGATCGTAGTTTCCAAAAGCAGAAGCTCACGTTTGGCACGGACCTTCGCTATAACCTGCAGCAAGACCAGGTAAACTACGACGTTAATCCCTACCTTCTTTTCATCAACAGCCATCACACGTCTTTTAACTGGGCGTTTTACGGGCAGGATGAATTCGCAATTACGTCGAAGTTTACCGTGAATGCCGGATTACGCTTCGACCGCTACTACAGCTTCGGAGGGACCACGAATCCCCGCCTGGGGCTGATCTATCGTCCGTTGGAGAAGACAACGGTCAAACTACTTTTCGGTGATGCGTTTCGTCCGCCCAACGCTTATGAGCAGTACTACGCGGGGGCAGGTTTGTCAGAAGGAAATCTGCGGCTCCATCCGGAGACCATCCAAAGCAGCGAAGCTGTTGTGGAACAAATGCTGGGGCAGCACTATCGGATTTCCGGGTCCGTCTTCCACAATAAAATTGATCATCTGATCACGCAGGAGCTTGATCCCGCCAATGGCCTGCTGGTCTTCCAAAATTCACAAAAAGCACGGGCCACAGGCACGGAATTCGAGCTAAACGCACGCTTCGCCGGCATGCAGGGCAGCGTTAGCTACAACTTCACGCAAGCAGAGAACGGTGGTACTAGCCGGGGCCTCGCCAATTCACCGAAGCATCTGGGGAAGCTGAACTTCAGCGCACCGCTAGGGACCCCACACCTGTTCGGAAGTGTGGATGCGCAATACGAGAGTTTGCGGGTCACAGAAGGCGCCGGTGTGGTGGGTGGATTCCCCATCGTTAATCTGACGCTATTTAGTCCACAGGTGCAGAAGCACGTCGCTCTCTCAGCTTCCATCTACAACCTTTTGGACAAAAGATACGCCTTCCCCGCTGGACAGCTTCTGGAGCCACCATTCGTGCAGGACGGCCGAAACTTTCGGCTGAAGATGACAGTGCATTTCTGAAGGACGGCAGATTTCAGAATGCGGAACGTTTTTCTAATGGCGTTGATCTGGTTTATAGCGGCGCAGGTCGCCACAGGCCAGTCGCCTGGGGCCAGTGAATACGAGGTGAAGGCGGCATTTCTGTACAACTTCGCAAAATTCGTGGAGTGGCCGCCTAACACCTTCTCGGACGATGGCCCGTTGCGGTTCTGCGTAGTCGGAAAAGACCCATTTGGTGGTGAATTGGAAACCACAATCCAGGGCCGTACGGTGGGTGGACGACAGCTGGCGGTCTGGCGTCCTCACAGCGCCGAAGAGTCCCGGCATTGTCAGGTGCTGTTCGTCAGCATCAGTGGCCGCGGAGTGGTGAAGGAGCTGCTGACTGAACTTCGAGGCGCGCCCGTCCTGACCGTGGGTGAAGACCGCGAATTCTTAAAGGTCGGTGGCATGATCAGTTTTGTTTTGGACGAGGAGCGGGTGCGCTTCGAGATCAATCCTATTTCCGCGGAAAGAGAACACTTGAAAATAAGTGCGAAATTGCAGGCGCTTGCCCGGGCCATTGTGGCAGAAGGCACAGGTAAGTAACATGCGACGCTTCCGTGATGTTTCGATCAGCGCCAAACTGACGACCATTATTATGGCGATCAGTAGTGTCACTTTGCTTCTGGGATGTCTGGGCGTGGGAATATACGACCTGCTTGATCTACGCCGCAGCATGGCCAATGACGCCACTATTTTGGCGGGCATTATAGGCAGCAACAGCACGGCTGCGCTCAGCTTTAATGACGCCAAAGCGGCGGAAGAAGTGTTGTCTGGATTGCGTGCCGAGCCGCACATAGTTTCGGCTTGCATCTTTACCGCCAAAGGCGAGCCTTTTGCCCTCTACAGTCGTCACGCCGGTGTCGGTTTTCGCTGTCCTTTGAATCTGCAACCGGATGGCAGTGCTTTTCATGATCAACGTCTGTTGGAATTCCAGACGATTCGCCTGGGCGGAGAGAAACTGGGGACGGTCTACATCGAATCCGACCTGGGTGAGCTATGGACGCGCCGAAATCGTTATGCGGCCATTGTTAGCGGTGTGCTGGGAGTGTGCCTGATCCTGGCTTTTATATTGGGATCGCGCTTGCAGCGCGTGGTCTCCGGCCCCATTCTGGCGCTGGTGGGCACGACCCGCTCGATTTCTCAAGCAAAAAACTATTCTTTACGCGCGGAGGGTCGCGGGGAGGACGAACTCGGGACGCTGATTACCGCCTTCAACCAGATGCTGGATGAGATCCAGTCGCGAGACCAGGAACTGCAACAGCACCGCGACAACCTGGAAGAGCAGGTCATGGTCCGCACTTCTGAACTACAGGCTGTCAATACGCAGTTGATGGTGGCCAAAGATGCGGCAGAGAGCTCCAACCGCGCCAAGAGCGACTTCCTCGCCAACATGAGTCATGAGATACGCACCCCTATCAATGGGGTCATGGGCATGACCGAGTTGGCGCTGGAAACTGATCTGACTGCGGAACAGCGCGAGTACCTCACCATTGTCAAGAGCTCCGGAGATGCCCTGTTGACGGTGATCAACGACATTCTCGATTTCTCCAAGATCGAGTCCGGTAAGCTGGACATGGAAGCCATTGATTTCGATCTCCAGGACTGCATTGCCGAGACCTTGCGGCCACTAGCTCTTCGCGCCGCCCAGAAAAACCTTGAATTGGTATACCGGATCGATGCCAACGTACCCGACTTTTTGGTGGGTGACCCGGGACGACTGCGGCAGATTGTCACCAACCTGGTGAACAACGCAATAAAGTTCACGGAAAAAGGCGAAATAGTTCTGGAAATAAAAGAGTCGGGCCGGGCGGAACAGAGCATGGAAATGCAAGTCCAGGTCAGCGATACGGGCATCGGTATCCCGGCTGAGAAACGCGGACAGCTCTTTGAGGCGTTTGTGCAGGCGGACAACAGCATTCGTCGCAAATACGGAGGCACGGGACTGGGCCTGGCCATCTGCGTTCGCCTGGTGACTTTGATGAAGGGCCGTATCTGGCTGCAGAGCGAGGAGGGGGTTGGCAGCACATTTTGTTTCACTGCCCACTTCGGGCTGTCGAAGGTGCGGCGGGCTGACCTGAACAAGACGGCGGACCTGCGAGGTACGTCAGTTCTCATCGTTGACGACAACGAAACCAACCGCAGAATTCTGCTTGAATACGCACGGGGCTGGGAGATGCACCCGGTGGCCGTGCCGGGGGTGAAGCCAGCTCTCGACGCCTTGCGTGCGGGACTCACCAAGGGCGAGCCATTTCGGATCGTCCTGAGTGACGTATGTATGCCGGTATTCGATGGATTCGAGCTCGCGAAACGTATCCGGGCTGAGCCCGCGCTCGCGCAAGTAGTGGTGATGATGCTGACTTCGGAGGGACAACGAGGTGACGCACTGCGGTGCCGTGAACTGGGGATTTCCGCATATCTGGTAAAACCCATCCGCCGCTCAGAACTGCATCTGGCGATGCAGCTTGCGGTCATGGCGCGCTCACAGGCGGAGCCGCTTCCGCTGGTGACGCGACACACATTGCGTGAAGGCAAACGCAAGCTACGGATTCTGCTGGTGGAAGACAATGCGGTCAATCAGAAGTTGATGGTTCGTGTACTGGAAAAAATGGGGCACGTGACCACCATCGCCAACAACGGGAAAGAGGCCCTCGACCTCTCCGCAGCGGAGCAGTTCGACCTGGCGTTCATGGATATGCAGATGCCGCAGATGGACGGACTCACGTCGACGCAAGAAATACGGCGCCGCGAGCAGTCCTCGGGTGCTCATCTACCCATTGTTGCTATGACTGCGAACGCCCTGAAGGGCGACCGCGAGCGCTGTCTGGAGGTCGGTATGGATGGATATATCTCGAAACCGATAAGCCTGGAACGAGTACAAGAAGAACTTGATCGGTTCTGCGGAACCGAGCCTCCGGTTGTGGCACCGGCGGTAGAGGCGGCGCCCGCAATCGCAGGGCCGCCGATCTGGTCGCGTGAGACGGCCCTAAAACGGGTGGGCGGCGACGAAGAGTTGCTGCGGGAGATCACCGGCATCTTCCTGCGGGAATATCCAAAGACCCTGGTCAATCTGCGCAACGCTGTGGCCGCGCGCAATTACGCAGTCGCCCGCGAGGCCGAGCACACATTGAAGGGCGAAGCCAGTTGCTTGGCGGCGGAGGCCACCCTGGCGCAAGTGGAACGCTTACGGCAGGACCTGAAAGCCGAGGATGCTGCAGCCGTGGATGAGGCGCTGCGACTTCTTGAGGTTGAATTGGCGCGCTTGGAGCCTGAGCTCAAGCAACTGCTCGAGGTGCCCGTGTGAAGGTGCTGATCGCAGATGATGATCCGGTGTATTGCCGAATGTTTAGCGCACTGCTAGGCCGCGAGTACGAGCTGGTGTTCGCGAACGACGGCGGTGAAGCGTGGGATTTCTTAAATGAAAATCCATTACTGCGGTTGGCAATCCTTGATTGGCAAATGCCCATATTCACCGGGGTGGAGCTTTGCAAGAAGATACGTTCTGTTCCGGAACTGGAGAATATTTACCTCTTGATCGCCACCGCCAGAAACGACCTGGATGATGTAGTGACCGGATTTAACGCCGGGGCCAACGACTTTGTCGTAAAACCTTTCCATGCACAGGAGTTGCTGGCACGGGTGCGGGTTGGGCAGCGCATCGTGGAGTTGCAAACCGCCCTCTCTGGTCAGGTGCAAGAACTGAAAACTGCTCTCGCCAAAGTCAATCAGCTTCAGGGGCTGCTACCTATTTGTTCCTACTGCAAGCGTATCCGCGATGACAATGACTACTGGCAGCAGCTGGAAACTTACTTCGGCGAGCACTCAGCCGCGATTTTCAGCCATGGTATTTGTCCTGACTGTTACGAAAAATTCATGCTACCTGAGATCAGGGAACTGAGGAGTAAGCAATGACGGTGTCCGACATTCATGGCGGAACTGCTGCCCCGTTTGAAAAGACTGACGAAAAAGCCGTTTCCGTTCTGGTGGCGGAAGACGATCCTATGTTCCGCGCCATGTTGACAATGTGGCTGGGACGCTGGGGGTATTACCCGCTGATAACCACGACTGGAACCCAGGCATGGGAGATATTGGAAGCACCCGGCGCGCCCAAGCTGGCAATTTTTGATTGGATGATGCCGGGGATGGATGGGCCTGAGCTGTGCCGCCGACTGCGGAGTCGTGGGGCCTCGCATTACACCTACGTGCTCCTGTTGACAGCCAAGACCGACAAACACGACCTGGTTGCGGGTCTGCAGGCAGGCGCGGATGATTTCCTGACCAAGCCCTTCGACGCTAATGAGCTGCAAGCCCGGCTTCGCGCCGGACGTCGCATCTTGCAACTGCAAGAAAACCTGATCGCTGCCCAAGACCACCTGCGCTTTCAAGCTACCCACGATCCATTAACGGGAATATGGAACCGGGCGGGGATACTGGACTTTCTGAATCGAGAGCTGTCGCGGATCAGCCGTGTTCCGCATGCGCTCAGTGTGATGATGGCAGACATAGATCACTTCAAGGGAATTAACGACACATACGGCCACGAGATTGGAGATGTAGTGCTGTGTGATGTGGCCAAGCGGTTGCAAGGCGCGGTACGCGCCTACGACGCAGCTGGGCGCCACGGGGGAGAGGAGTTCTTAATTATATCGCCGGAGTTGGACGCCAAGGGTCTGCCGAACTTTGCCGAACGGCTGCGGACGCGCATCGCGGGTACGCCGGTGTTTACTTCAGCCGGACCCATTCGTGTGACCGTAAGCATAGGAGCGTCCGCTCTGAATGACAATGAATCAGGAATGATCACAGCCGACGCGCTTTTGCGCGCAGCTGATACTGCCTTGTACAAAGCCAAAGCGGAAGGCCGCAACTGTGTTCGCCTCGCCGCGACCAGAGCTGCTGTGCCCGTCTTGCAAACCCAGGCGAAAACCGCCGGCGCATAGTGACTGCGTTCTAGCCCCGTGAAGTGCATCTCCCAGTCGTTTCTATTCCTGAACCGATTCCTCACCTCTTTCCAGAGTTCTCGTTGTTTGCCGCACCACGAACTGGAAGTCGGATGCACAAAGGGCAACTCTGCCCATTAAAACTAGCCTCCTATGGAACGGCGTTGCCGTAAATGCCATTGTTTTGTAAATGGGAGGTTCCGCTGTTCTCAAGCTAGAACGGAATAACAAACACTATTGACAGCATGGAGTGGTCGGCAGTATGTTTCGCCACTGCTGCTGCAGGCGGGATAGACAAAGACAGCGCCCCGGGAGGTCCAGTCGTGAGCATGCGAGCAAGAGTTGCCGCGTTAACCCTTATCTTCGTGACGACCCCCTTGATGGCTGCTGAAAAGAGTGGCTTTGAAGAGAAAGTCAATCAAGGGCTGGCGGAGCTTAAGTCAGGGAACTTCAAACAGGCGATTTCCGATTTGAAAGCAGCCAATAAACTGAAAGACCAAAAATGCGATGTCTGTTATGTCGCTATGGCCGCGGCCTACCTGCATATGCGTGAGTTCAACAACGTGTTAGAGAACTGCAACAAAGCCATTTCTTGCACTTCGGTACCGAACTACAAGGCGCAGGCCCATAAATTGTGGGGCGACGCCCTTATGCAGTCGGCCGACAATAAGAAGAAGATGGACCAGGCACTGGAGGAATATCGCCGTGCCGAGCAGGCGGATGGCAATTACGCGCGGGCCCATTTGGATTTAGGGTTGGCGCTTCTAAGGAACTCACAAGACGCTGAAGGCACAAAGGAATTGGCCAGGTTCCTGGAATTGGAGCCTTCTGGAGCAGGGGCAGATCTGGCACGAAAACTTATTGCCAATCCCGATCGGGGCCGGCAAAACTATGCTCCGGAATTTGAAGCTACTACCGCCAGTGGGGAGAAGATTGCCCTCGCTGGCTTTGCGGGCAAGGTAGTGGTGCTGGATTTTTGGGCAACTTGGTGTCCGCCTTGCCGCGAGTCGGTGTCCCAAATCAAGGAGTTGTTAAAGAAGTACCCGCGCGAGAGGCTGGAGGTCATCAGTATCAGCGCTGACTCTGATGAAAAGAGGTGGCGCGACTTCATTGCGAAAAAGGAGATGGAGTGGCCGCAAATTTTGGACAATGGGCATGGCTTGAGCGATTCATTCGGGGTACGCGGTTTCCCGACCTACGTGGTGGTTGACGGAAAAGGCGTAATCCGACGCGTGATCGTGGGCGAAAATCCTCAGCAGACAATCGTCGCACTATTGAAATCGGAGTTGGCGAAGCTGATGGAATGATCGCAGTGTGAATCGGGCGGTTGCTCTCAACCAGCTGGGGCCGGGACGTCTACCTTTGCCGCCCAATAGGCTTGGCATAACGGAGAGCCAGGCTTCCGCATTAGACAAACGCCAGGTTGAGCGCACGAACGAACTCAGTGCGCGTGGGCTTCTGTCGCGTAATCGCGAGGAGGTAAGACATACCGGTAAAAACGGGGATGTCCTCTTTTTCTCCAGTAGGGGGAGTCATAACGTTCAACTCCCTTTCCTGTGCGCAACGCACTGTAGAAGGCGTGCTGCGCTGGATTGACCATGATTCCGACGTGACCTTTCCATGCGACAATGTCCCCGGGCTGCGGATAAGCAACCGGTTCGAAAGCGTCAAAGCCTGCGTACAACACCGAAGAAGGGGAGTATGCGTAATCAAAACCGGCAGCCTGGTAAATGGCGTGCACCAGGTGGGAGCAATCCAGATGCTTGCGATGATGATGGCCATATTCAAGGGCCGCCGCGATTACTGATAATCCCTGGTCAAAAGCGAGTGGTTGGCCACTTGAGCTCGAGCGTTCTGAACTTTCTGGGAGAGTCACTGGAGACTGGGTGTTCGGAGAGGCTTGAGGGAGCGCCTCCTGAGCGTGCAAGCCCGCCAAAACTAAGAATAGCGAAATGCCAATCTTGAATATGCCGCGCATCCGGAAATTGGATGCAAGCTTTGAACTCCGTGCTGGTCGGCTGTTTCGGCAAAAACTTTGCGGCAGTAGTGCAAATCAGGGCAGACTTCGGAATGGTCAGTTTGAAATTCAGTCATCAACCCCCCTCTTGTAGGGCTTGAAGCATCTATCGTGCTCCCCAGATGAAGAAAAACAAGGGTGGCATCGAAGTAAGGCCTCTAATTCCATTAACCCGAGAAAAGGCGATTGCGAAAACAATCACCGAACGGTGAGGGTATCTACTACTTTGGACTAGGACGTAAGCTTGCGAGCTTCATTTGAGGCAATGGCATCTCACTAGACTCATCAGTAACTTCTGCACGCACACCGAATGTCGTGGCGTTTGCAGGATAGGTTTCAAATCATGACTCTACCGGCAAGATCTTCCGCTCAAAAAAATCGGCCAACATCGAGTAGCCAAACACCGGCATTTGTTTTCGATCTGGATGGAACGCTAATTGACAGCGTTTACCAGCACGTCCTAGCGTGGCGGGAGGCACTCGAAGGCCTTGGACTTTCATTAGCTGTCTGGCGAATTCACCGGAAAATAGGCATGAGCGGGGGCCTGCTGGCGCATGCTCTGGCGCGGGAAATTGGTCACCGCGTGAGCCCGAAACAGGCAAAGGAACTACAGCAGCGGCATGCCATGGCTTACGCTCGTTATCGCGGCGATATTCAGCCGCTGCCGGGATCCTGTGAACTGCTGCGCCAGCTCAGCAAGTCAGGGGTCCGATACGCAATTGCGACCAGCGGACGTTTGGAGAGTGCAAAGCCCAGCTTGGATCGACTGGGCGTCGAACCCAAGATTCCGGTGATAACACGAGACCAGGTCGAACGGGCGAAGCCCGATCCGGATTTATTTATTGCGGCGGCTGATCGGTTGCGGGTTCCTATCCAACACGCGATTGTAGTTGGCGATAGTGTTTGGGACCTGTTGGCCGCGCGCCGGGCCGGCACTCTAGGCGTCGGACTACTTTCTGGGGGCTATGGAGAAGAAGAACTCCAACAGGCTGGGGCTTACCGTGTTTATCAGGATCCCGCCGATCTACTGGCACACCTCGATGAGGTTGGAGTGCGCACCCTGTAGGTAAGAGAACGCGCGTAAGGCCTCGGACGTTCCAAAAGTCTTGTCCGAGTACCCCGCCAGCTACTGGACGGCTAAGAATTTCAGACAGACTGGCGCCGGTGCTTCGATAACTTTGCTGGTGGCGGTTAGATGGCCAGTCCTCGGATCAATTCGGAAAATGACAATGTTGTTGGACTCCTGATTGGCCGCAAACAAATAGGCGCCGCTGGGGTCTATGGCAAAATTGCGGGGCGTCTTGCCACCGGTCGGAACAGTTTCGAGGAGTGCGAGCTTGCCCGACTTGGGATTGATCCTGAACACGGCGATGCTGTCGGGCCCGCGCGTTGAAGCATAGAGAAACTTTCCTGAAGGGTGCGCTTCGATTTCAGCAGCGTCACTGTGGCCGGTAAAGCCTTTCGGCAGCGCCGAAATACTCTGCAGTTTGCTGAACCTGCCATGCTTCGCATCGTATGAAAAACCGGTGACAGAGGAAGACATTTCATTGATCACATACGCGAACCTGCCGCTGGGATGGAAGGCGAAGTGACGTGAACCCACCCCGGGTTCGACCTTGGCGAAGGGTGGATGGTTCGGCGCCAATGTCCCGTTGATTGGGTCGTAGCGGTAAACGAGCAGCTCATCCAAGCCCAGATCCGTCGCAACCCCAAAGCGATTATCAGGCGAGAGCTCAATGGAGTGGGCGTGAGGGGCTTCCTGGCGTTCGGGATCAACGCCGTGTCCCGTATGTTGCACAACTGCTGACACTTCGCCAAGGCGGCCGTCCGCAAGTACAGGAAAAACAGCCACACTGCCGGAATCGTAATTCGCGACAAGAACATGCTTGCCAGTTTTATCGAGCGTGATGTAGCAGGGGCCCGCACCACGCGACGAAACTTGGTTCAAGAGAGCCAACCTGCCGGTTTTCGGATCAATGGCGAAAGAGCTGACGGCACCCGTCTTCTGGCCTTGGTACTCCGAGGTTTCATTGACCGCGTAAAGAAACCGATGATTTGCAGCAATGGCGAGAAACGACGGGCTTGTGGTCTCCGCGATGAGATTTACCGAACTTGCTTGACCTGTCGCTGGATCGAAGTGGAAGCCGTAAATTCCTTTGCTGGTTGGCCCGGTGTAGGTGCCGACAAAAACCTGGTAGGACGTGTTCGCAGTGCGCTTGTTTCCTGCCTGCGCAAACGGCGACAAGACGAGGAAAATAACAATTGCGAATATTGATGCGATCACCTGCCATCTGTGCATTCTCATGGGGTTCACCTTTGCGGAGTTGTGTCGGACCGGGGGGCTGTGGGCCGCAAATGGATACGGCCGGCAATCTTCAGTTCTGGGACAACAAATTCGGTGAAGCCGCCACGCTGCGTCGTTTTCAGTGACTGGCAGCAGCCGCGCTCCGGGCTGTCGTACTGAGCGCTGGAAAAAGATCCGGCAACCTGTACCTGTACATCGAGCGGCTCTTGGGCGTAATTGACGAGCTCCACGATTGTCTCGCGGCTGTCCGCCCTGCGGTACGGGACGGCAAGCGTAGTTAGTGCATTCCAGAGAGTGATCAGCATTTTGTTCCGATCCATTAAGCGGCGAACGTCCTGCGCAAAGATTTCGGGCTCGGTAATCGGACCGGAGAATTCAACGATGCGGCCCTTGCCGAATTCATACGCGACCGATCGCTTGCCGGTCCTGATAGGAGTGGCGGAGTGCCAGGGATATGCGCCACGCAAATTCACGAGGACCACATTCCGTCCTGAGGCTGCAAACTCGGCAATTGTCTTGCCTGCTTCCACATTCATTGGCGCGAATACCACGAGCATCTCCAGGCCATTGAGGTTGCGGGCTGTTAAATCTTCAGGGCGCAAAACGCGGAATGGAATGTTGTGGCGGGCCATCAGGTTGATGGCTTCGTAGTAGGTTTCCATATCGCTCATTACCGCGGCGACATTGGCTCGGGGCCGCGGCTGGTCGCCAGTATGTGAATAGAAGCTGATGTATTTCTTCACGCGATTCCATGTGGCCCAGGCGTGCTGGTCATTCCGCAGCAAGTCCTTCTGGAGTTTTTCGTGTAGATCCAAAACAAGATCGGCGTGAAATGCGCCCTGCTCCGCCACCGCCAGCGAGTAATCCTCCGCGCTGGGGCCTTGTTCACGCTGCAGCGGATCGGAGAGGTCCCAGTGGAAGCTATACACCGGAAGCTGGCCAGGGCGAAAAGTTTGGTCAAACCTCACGAGTGCAAGATTGGAATCAATCCACGGTTGAGCGGTAGGGCTGGAAACTTCCAGTATGCCCTCCCGTTTGGTGACGGTCTGCCCGCGCATGTCCGGCTGTTTTCCATTGGTATCGAGCAACAAAAATACGAGCTTGGGATAGCGTGAACGCAGAGCTCTGAGGCTCTCGTCCACTTGCGCCGGATCGGCCTCGCCGGGATCGAGGATGATCCCGCTGAGCCCGTTTTTAGTTACGGACTCTGCTGCCTCCGAAGCCTGTTTCAGGGAAACGTTCGTGTAAACGTGATAGCCATGATTACGGGCGCTTTCCATAAGCGCGGCAGACCTTGCGTCCGACGGAACTACGAGCTCGCGTACCCCCAGCGACTCGGCTGAAGGCACATCGGCAAGACTCCAGCGCACGAACACTCTGCCCCAGGCTGACAAGGCCAGCAGGAGATAAAGTAGCAAAAGCGTTATTTTCCAAAGGCGCATAGGTAGTTAGCGCAGACCTGCAGCTTCGCTTTTGCGAGTACCGTGCCTCATGCGGCCCAGCACAATCTGTGGCCCATTGCTGGCGGATTCTGTCTGACCATCCGCCGATATCCAGATCGCAGCCACTTCCGCGGTGTTCTTCACTACTCGCTTCCCCTCCTGCGGGCCCACCAGCAACAGAGTTGTCGAAAGAGCATCGGACGCCGTCGCGGTCTTGGCAACGACACTCACTGCGAAAGGCGTCTTTAACGGCTCGCCTTTCGGCGGATCAACAATGTGCCCTGCCGATCTTGCGCCAAGCAAGCTCGCCGGCGTTTGCTCAGAGGTGGAAACACTGTTATCCGTGAGCACGATCTGGGGATCGAGCCGCTGCGAAGGGTCGCGCAAATTTACCAGCCATCCTGGCTGGCCGGGAGAGCAGCCCATTCCGTAGATCGTGCTTCCTCCCGCGTTAATCAAGGCGTTGCGAATGCCATGGGCACGCAAAATGTCGGCTGCGCGGTCAACAGCATAACCTTTGCCGATTGCTCCCAGATCTATTTCCAGGCATTCAGAAAGAAACTCGATGCGATTGTCGGAAAGGAGCTGAATCTTTTCATACCCGATGCAAGTGCGAAGTTGTTGTTCCTCCGCCGTGGAAGGAGCAGGTTCGCCGCGCATTACCGCCTTCCAGCGGTTGACCAGCGGCCCCACCGTGATATCGAACTTGCCTCCGGAAAGTTTGGAATACTGCAAGGATTTCTCGATCGTGCGATACAAATCCGGCGGTACGGCTTCAGCGTGGAAGTGAGCGGCGCGGTTCAGGCGGCTCAAATCGCTCTCGGGTTTGTAATTGCTCATAATGTTGTCGAGATGAACGATCTCTTGAAACGCTAGCGCGATGGCCTCGGAGGCATGGGGCAAGGAAGTGTCGTAGGTCAAAATCTCAAACACCGTTCCCATGGCATATTTCTTTTTGTGAAGGGGAGTGGCGACATCTGAGGCGAGTGCTGAGAGCGTAAATAGCAGCAGGGCCGGGCCCATGATGAATCTGCTCTTACTCCAATGCATACACCTCTCCATCGCCACTGGTCAGATAGATCATGTCACGGGTCAGCACAGGGACTGACTGTACTGAACCACCCAGGCCTGCTCTCCACAACACGCGGCCAGAACCGGCGTCTAAAGCGAGGGTTCCGCCTGACTGGATACACACGAACCCATCCCCAAAGACCGGCGGAGCCGTTGCTACCTGGCCGACCTGCGTTTTCCAGCGCAACTGTCCGGTGGGGATGTCGAACGCGTAGAGATACCCATCTTTGCTCCCGACCACGGCAAGGTCGCCGGATGCTGCCGGCGATGATGCAATCCCCAAGCCAGTTTCATATTTCCAGCGCACCGCCCCAGTGGTTTGCATCGAGAGCGTAAAAGAAAAAATCCTCAGAGCCAATCAGGACCGCGTTGCCGACCACTGCCGGCGAAGAATCAATGCCGTTGCCGGTCGGAGTACTCCACAGGATTTTTCCGGATGCGAAGTCGAGACTGTAAACCTTGCCATCGCCGCAGCCGAAATAGAGTTGCTTATTGGTGGCGTAGGCGGTGGAATAGACGCGCCCAGGAAGGTCCTTTGTCCAGCGTAAACTGCCGGTGTGGGGATCCACCGCGTACATCCGCCCATCGGCGCTGCCGAAGAAAAGTATTCCATTATGCACAACCGGCGACGCCCAGACTTCTCCCGCGGTTACAACTTCCCAGGTTTTGTCGCCGGAGTCGCGATCAACGGCATAGACCTTTGCGTCGTCGCAACCGAACAGAACATTTTGCCCGCAAAAGGACGGCGTGGAATGGACCTGGTCCGCCACGCGAAATTCCCACTTTAGCCTCCCGCTTTGAGCATCAATGGCGTGGAGGCCTCCGCCCAGTGAAGTCACGTACAAAACTCCGCCACGCAGCAGGGGAGCAGAACGAATGGATTTGCCAACGCGGATTTGCCATTTGACCCGGCTTGGCGCGCGCGCACCACGGATCCCCTGTCCTCCGCTTCGCAGGTTGTCGTTAAGTAGCGTTGGCCAATCTGCCTCAGTGGGGGGAGACACTTTGGAGGAGTGCTGCATTACGCAGTGCCGAGTCCGATTCGACGATGTTCAATCTGTTTCGGGTCGGCAACACCTAAGCCGAGCTTTCCGGCGGCTGCGATGTGGCCCGGCCGCCGATAGAACAGATTCTTGTGCGGGTTGTGATAGAACTCCTCAGAATCTTCCGTGATGCTCTTGGGATCGTGGATCCAGACCGACGGCACCCCTTCTTTCTTCCGTTTTTTCTCGATCATCTCCAGTTCGACAGTGTCAATCGCAACCGGGTCGGTGCCGATCAGGAGAATGCCGGCCTGGTGAATGAAATCCTGGACCTGAGTGAGCGGCCCGCCGTGCCACACCTGGCGCATGCCGTCCATGATGTGCAATACAGCTTTCGAACGCAACGGCTCGACCGAGCACATGATGCCGATCAGGGGTTCGGTAAAGGAGTACGGTGCTCGATGGGAGCGAGCTACATTATTGAAAGTTCCGTAGCCCAGATTTTTCAAGCAACCGGTTACGCCCGCGGCGGAATGGTCCTTCATGGTGGGAACATTAATTATTTTTGTGACGCGGCGAGCCACAATACCGGCCATGTATGAACGCGTCTCCCACTCGCCGAAGAAATTTGCTTCACAGTAAACATTCGGATCGTAGCCGACTGTGCCCGAAAGGTCATCACGAATGCCCACCACGTTAACTTCCGTAGGAAGCAGGGTGTGGTAGCCGCCAATATCAAGTTGGTATGCGTAGCGGTCGTACACGGTGATGCTGCTGGCGGGGACGCCGACTGATTGCACGCCAGAAATAATCTCTCGCACGATTTCCGGCGACGAGCAGCACGCGGGCGTTCCAGAAGGATTGATTTTGATTCCGACAACATCTTTGGGCCCGATAAACTTTGCCCACGCTGCGGTAACTGAACTCTCGCCTGTGAGTTCTTTCATCCCCTGCTCAAGCATCTGGTGCACTACCGGTTGCGAGACGCGATTGCGCACAATCGAGGTGGGATTTGAAATTTCGACTACGCGCCCAGGAAACAATCCCGGCATTCCCAGTGGTGACGGTTTACCGTGCGGGAGCCCGTGAACCTCAATGGGAGGAGGCTTGGGGAGGGAGACCTCGCCTTGAACTGTCGGATCAAGCCCATGTAAGAACAGGCCGGCGCTTCCCCAGCACGCGCCCTTCACAAAGGTACGACGGTCCATTATGAGCTCCGAGCTAAAATGCGGGTGCGAGAAGAAGCCTAAGGCTACGCTACACTTCGTGAGTTTTTCAAGCGATAAGCAGTTGTTCTAGAACAACAATCAGGATATGGCCGCCCGGAATACTCCGCCAGGATCAAAGGATGACAATCTCGCCTCTGCTCCGATAAACTTGCGGTCTTCAAAATAAAAAAGAGGTCCGCATGCGGCAAAGGACGAAACTGGCTTTCGCGCTTTTACCACTTGCCGTCGCACTCGGCTGCTGCATTAGCGCGAATGCGCAGGCACCCCGTTACGATTTGCTGTTAAAGGGCGGTCACGTCATTGATCCCGCTAACCAATTGGATGGGCTGATGGATGTGGCCGTTTCTGGTGGAAAGATCGCTGCCGTGCAAAAGGAAATTCCGGCTGGTCAGGCTGGAAAAGTGGTGGACGTCTCGGGCCTCTACGTTACGCCAGGGTTGATTGATATTCACTTTCACGTGGGCCATGGTGGCGCGCCCATTAATTGGTTCTCCGCAGAGGCCCGCTCCCATGAGGCGCCACTCGGTCTGCCGGCCGACATTGCCTTGCAATCAGGCGTGACCACGGTAGTGGACGCGGGGACTTCGGGCGCCGATACCTTCGCTCTGGAAAAGGCGGAGATCATTGATCATGCCAAAGTACGAGTTTTGGCGTTCCTCAATATTGTTGCTAATGGCATGAATGGTGGATTGGAGCAGACGGTAGATCAGATGGATTCCAAGCGATGCGCTGAGACCATCCGGAAATATCCTGACATTCTTATAGGTGTCAAAACAGCGCATTACTGGACGGAGGATCCTTGGGATCCGGAACACACTCCCTGGGCTGCGGTGGACCGGGCAGAAGAATGCGCTAAAGCCGCCAACGTGCCCGTGATGTTCGACTTCTGGCCTCGTCCCCCGGAGAGGAGCTACGCCGAACTGATCCTCAAAAAAGCAAGGCCGGGCGACATCCATACGCACGTATTCGCACAGCAGTTTCCAATTATTCTTCCGGACGGCAAGCTGAACCCAATCATGACCGAAGCGCGTGCGCGCGGAGTCATTTTCGATGTTGGCCATGGGGCGGGCAGTTTCTGGTTCCGCAATGCAGTACCGGCGATGAAGCAGGGTTTTGTCCCGGATTCAATGTCCACCGATTTGCATACCGGGGACTACCGAGTTCTCAGCATGACCGAAGTGATGTCGAAGTTTCTTGCCATGGGCGTGCCATTGAATGATCTGATCAAACGATCCACGGTCAACCCAGCGCACGAGATTGGCAGGCCCGAACTAGGGTCGCTCTCCGTGGGGAGGGATGCAGACATTGCGGTCCTCGAGGAACTCCACGGGAATTTTGGCTACATTGATTGTGGTTACGCCCGAATGGATGGAAAGGTCAAGCTAGTGCCGCGCATGACGGTGCGGGCCGGCCGAATTGTGCACGATCCTTCAGGACTGAGCATGGTGCAATGGGACAAAGCGCGCCCGCAGTATTTCACTACACCGGCTCTGGGTAGTTCTCCAAAGGCAAAAGCGGATGATTATCCACGAGAATGAGGCTGCGCTTCGGGCGCCATTACGTTTAATAGTGGAGGATTAAATGGCGAAGACGTTCAGCCGTCGCAAGCTTCTGGGTACAGGTACTAAAGTGATCGTCGCAGGTGGCGCAGCACTCTGCGGTGGTTCGGCTCTGCACGCCAAAGACAAGGCGCGCGCCAGCACGAAAGCTGTGGACTACTACCAAAAGCTGGGGATAACGCCCTTCATCAACGCGGCTGGAACCTACACCATCCTTTCTGCTTCCACCATGCCCGACGAAGTCCAGGCCGCGATAGCGCAGGCTGCGCGGCAACCGGTCAACCTTGAAGAACTGCTCAATGCTTCGGGCGAATATCTGGCAAAGCGACTGAAATGTGAGGCCGCCCTGGTGACGTCGGGCGCGGCGGCGGCGCTTGTGGTTGGAACGGCCGCTTGCGTGACGGTAGGCAACAATTCGGCAATCGTCAGCATACCCACCGATATGAATGGGCTTAAAAACGCGGTCATCATCCAGAAGACGCATCGCTATGGATACGATCATGCCGTCCGAAATTCGGGAGTTCGCTTTGTGGAAGTTGAAACTCTCGACCAGTATCGGCAGGCTTTCACGGACAAGACCGTCATGGCCCACTTTTTTAATGCCGGTGAAGGTCAGATCAGCCGGGAAGATTGGGTACGTGTAGCTCACCAGCACGCGGTGCCTTGTTTCAATGATGCAGCGGCGGATGTTCCCCCAATCTCCAATCTTTGGAATTACACCCAGATGGGATTCGACTTGGTGACCTTCTCCGGCGGCAAAGGTCTGCGCGGGCCGCAATGTACAGGTTTGCTGCTGGGTAGAAAAGACCTGATCGAAGCAGCCCGAAAAAACAATTCGCCAAACTCGAACACCATCGGCCGCGGAATGAAAGTGGCGAAAGAGGAGATTGTAGGTCTGGTGGCTGCGGTGGATTGGTTCTTGAGTCAGGATGATGCCGCCATGGAAGCGGAGTTCCGCCGGCGCGCCGATCGGATCGCCGGGCGTTTGAAGACTTTGCCGACCATCGAGACTAAGATCTTTGTTCCTGCGGTTGCCAACCACGTTCCTCACCTACTTATTACCTACGACCAGAACAAGATCAAGATCACCGGCGCCGAAGTCATGCAGAAAATGCGCCAGGGAAATCCACGGATTGAGCTGAATCCCTCCACGGGTGGCCCTCCCGCCAGCGCCGGATTGCCGGGAGGCGCTAACACCATCGTCGTGGGTGTGTGGATGCTGCAACCCGGTGAAGACAGAATCGTTGCCCAGCGCCTTCACGACGTGTTGCGAGGCGCTCTGAGCACTTAGGTCGGGCATCACTCTATGAAATTGCAACGAAATCTCGCGGTTTTGTTCGTTGCTGTGGCTCTGGTTTGTCCTCTCTGGGCACAAACCTCTCCGGTTCGCGGATGGGAGGGCACAATCGAGCTGCCCACGTATCTTCTAGGCGAGGAAGATCCCAATCCGCCGTTTCAAATGAGCGACCGCCACGACGTATATCCATATACTATGCTCGACGATCTTACGGATCGTCGCGAGCCGAAAGCCTACCGCGCCATCTATCTCGAAAATGAGTTCCTCAAGGTCATCATCCTGCCTGAACTCGGCGGTCGTGTGTACTCGGTCTTCGACAAGGTAGCGCGGAGAGAAGTTTTCTATCGGAACCAGGTTGTGAAGTATGGATTGGTCGCGCTTCGCGGGGCGTGGATCTCCGGTGGGATCGAGTTCAATTTTCCCAACGGGCATACGATGGTGACCGTGTCACCGGTTGATTCGCAGCTTACGCACGAGAAAGACGGCAGCTCAACAGCGATTGTCGGCGGAACCGACCTGGTTACAGAGATGCATTGGGAGGTGGCACTCACTTTGCGTCCGGGGCGCGCCCGCCTGGAGCAGCATGTCACCCTTTTTAATGACACGCCGCTGCCGCAGCTTTATTGGTATTGGGCCAACGCGGGCGTGCCGGCGACCAAAGACATGCAATTCATCTATCCGATGCGAGAGGCCAATCCGCACTCGGAGACTGAGATCTGGAGCTACCCGGTGTGGAACGGGGTTGATTACAGCTGGTACAAGAACATCCGCCATCCCACCTCGCTGTTCGGAACCAAGGTGCAAAGAAGTTTCTTCGGCGCGTACTACCACGATTCAGACTACGGCGTGGTGCACGTTGCCGACTTCCATGAGGTACCAGGCAAGAAAATTTGGAGCTGGGGTACGGCGGATGATGGCTTGATCTGGACTGATCTCCTGACCGATGCCGACGGCCCCTACAACGAAATCCAGAGTGGCCGGTATGAGACACAGCTGAGCCAGGAATTTCTGTCGCCCAGGCGAGTGGAATCGTGGACTGAATATTGGTATCCGGTGCGCGGACTGGGCGGAGGCTTCGTGGAGGCCACGAATGAGCTTGCCTTGAACGTGAATTTTGGCGAAGTGAAGCCCTCACGGGTTGAGCTGGCCCTCTACCCGGTTGTCAACTTGCAAGGGGCGAAGCTGCGCGTCCGAGTGGGGGGACGATTGGTCCGCGAGGTCGCCCTCGGCAATCTGAAAGCGGGCAATGCAGCGAAATTGTCGGTGCCGGTCGCGAGTGTGGAGTCGGCAAAAAAAGAATTGGTAGTTGAAGTTAATGCTGAAAACGGCGACACGCTTCTGCGCTGGTCGGCTGTCGACCCGCTTGACGGCAACCCGGACTTTACTCCCGCTGCCGGAGTTCATCCCCCGAAGGAAGCCGGGCCGAATCAGCCGGTGGACGAGCTTTTTCTGCATGGGGTGCACGAAGAAAAGGAAGGGCGCACTGAAACAGCGGCCGGGATTTACAAAAAAGTTCTGGAGCGCGATGCGGGGCACGTTGGCGCGCTATTGAAACTTGCCTGGCGTGATTACCGTGCGGCCGACTTTGTTGCTGCCGAGAAACGGATCGCACGGGCCCTCGAGAGCGACAGCGCCGATCCCGGAATTTACTATGCTGCGGGTGTAATCCACCGTGGTTCAGGCCGGTGGACGCGGGCCGAGGAGGCCTTCTGGTCTGCCATCCAATTCGGTGGACCGCCTGCACCCTCGCTGACCCAGTTGGGCGAAATTGCTACTCATCAGAAGCGTTATGAAGAAGCGGCTCGGTTGCTGCGACAGGCCCTCCGCTACAACCCCGACGATGCACTCGCTCTTACTGAGCTCGCGGTAGCTCTACGTCTGGCTGGCAGGACCGAAGAGGCCCAACAAAGTGTGGGACGTGCGCTGGTTCTTGCGCCTCTCCTGCCCTTTGCGGTAGCGGAACAGGAACGACTCAGGAACACTTCCGGTGCTCGACGCCCACTAACGCTTCGCACTGGGACGGCTCTAATTCCGCACACCAGCGTTGAGACTTACCTGAGCGTAGCCGCCTGGTATCGCGATCTCGGCGACCTGGATCCTTCGAACGCGGTACTTGAATACGCGGCTCACACGTTTTCAGACTCTCCGCTGGTTAATGGCTATTTGGCTTCGAATGCCTGGAAGAGCGGGCATGATGAACAGGCGAAGGAGTTTGCCGCCAAGGCCGCAGCGGCGCCTTACTCGAAAGTCTTCCCCCATCGCCTTTCCGACGTTGAAGTGCTCAGCGAAACGTTGGCACATAATCCGAAAGACGCCCATGCACATTTTCTGCTCGGCAATTTTCTCTTTGCGAGAGGGCGTCACCAGAACGCCGCTGAATCCTGGGAAAGGGCGCGGGCAGCGGGATTCGACGATTCCGTTCTGGAGCGAAATCTTGGCTTCTGGGCCTGGCATGTGCGAGCAGATCGGCAAGCCGCAGCCGCGTCTTACGCCAAGGCAATCCAACTGGCGCCAAAGCAATATCGGCTCTATAACGACCTGGACCAGATTTATTCCGAACTCGGCGACAAAACGCAACGGGAAAGTCTGTACGCGAGCGCGCCAAAGGAAGTGCTGGATCGTGACACGGTGCGCCTGCGACGGGCTGTGCTGCTGATAGAGCAACACAATTCCGATGCAGCCCTTGCTCTGCTGAAGGACCATCGCTTTAAGCCGTGGGAAGGTGGCCAGAGTGCGCATGAGGTATATGTCCTGGGAGCCATCGAGCGCGGCCGGCAGGCCCTGGCAGGAAAAAACTACGAGCTCGCCGAACGGAGCTTTCGTGCAGCGCTGGAATATCCCGTGAACCTGGGCGTGGGCAAGCCCGATGGTGCGCAAGACCCTGAGGCCAATTACTGGCTTGGCGAGGCGCTGAGCGCGCAAGGGAACAAGGACGCGGCAATGCTGGCATGGCAAAGCGCAGCGAACGAAGCGGGAGCGGAAACGGGTGTGCCGAAATCGTTTCGCGCAGCGGCTCTGCTGCGGCTGGGTAAGCAGCAGGAAGCCGATAGAATTTTTGTCGAGTTGGAAAATGCCGCCAAGGCAGAAAGCGCAACCGCCAGTGAGCTCTGCGCTGCCGGATTAGCAGAGCGGCTAAAAGAGCACGACTCTGCTGCCGCGAGCTATTTTCAGCAAGCTTTACAGCGCGATCCCGGACATCTGCGTGCGCGGGTGGAGCTCGAGCACACCGCAATCACCAAGCGGTAGAGCCGGTCCTACTGAGGAGCTTCTGCAGCCGGCAGCGGTTGCGGTGCTTGCGAATCCCGCGCTGCTTGGGCGGCTGCAGCGGTTTTGCGGTGAAGCGCAAATTCCTCGGCAGCCTGCTCCTTCTGCCCGGCGCGGCTGTAGGCCATGGCGAGGTTGTAGTGGGTGGCTGGATTCTCAGGCTGCAGCTTGGCGGCGTTTTGCAGGGGAGGAATGGCCTCTGCATACTTCTTTACTGAGAGAAGTGACATACCCAATCCCAACGAAGCATCCGCAAACCCAGGGTCTAGCTTCGCGGCGCGAGAAAAATGTGCAATGGCATCGTCCCATTGTTGAGCCTGACGAGCCAATTCACCCAGAACATACTCAGCACCAGCATTCGATGGATCAATCTCCAGTTCCTGCTTGAATTCCTTCTTGGCGTCCTCAGCCATCGTAGGACCGGGATTCGGTTTGGAGAGCAGCAGCCTTCCCATTCGAAAGTGGATACCAGGAGCTCGGGGATTCTTTTCCAGAATCCAGCGATACTCCTTAGCGGCTTGATCCCACTCCCCGCGTACTTCGAGCGCCTCAGCATTTAGTTCATGCGCCTCGTAGGAATCAGGTGCATCTCGCGCCAGGGTTTGAGAGAACTTGGTAGAAAGGTCGGAATAGGCATGAATGGCAACGTACAAGACTTCGGGATCCCGAGGAAATTCGCGGGTCAGAGTCCGAAGGAAGTCCAATGCCTCCTCTGGTTGATGGACCGTCATGGCACAATGCACTCCATCGAGTCCCAGTCTACGTTTGAGGTCCTTGTCTGCAGGTTGCCGCATTGCGCTCTTCAACATTGGTAATGCTTGAGCGCAGTGACCACTTTCCGCGAGTTCGATGCTGCGCGAGGAGATCGGAGAATCGTCAGAACGCGACTTTTGTGCTGGCCGTGACTGTGCGGCGCAAGTCACACCGACCAAACACACCAGGAGCACGAGATCGGGGGGATTGGAGAGCCTGAGCATGCTTCATCTTAAATGAAAAATGACAGGCGCTTTGGGCGCCTGTCATTGTTTTCTTGCTACTGCATTAGAAATAGAACTTCAGCGCAAATTGGATGTTGCGTGGGTCTTGAGACGAGTTGACAAGCCCCATGTTCCCGCCAAGCGCCGTAGCCGGAGCATTGAGATTCGTGTGGTTAAAGGCGTTGACAAAATCGGTACGGAACTGAAGTCTCTTAGATTCCGTAATCAGGAAGTCTTTTTGCAGGCTCAAGTCGAGGTTTGCATATCCAGGACCGCGGATTGGGCCTTGCGCAGGACAATTTCCGAAGGTCCCCACCGCGGATGCTGAATATGGCGAGGGATCGAACCACTGGTACCCTATGAACGCGCCACTGCTGGTATCAAAAGCTGGCTTACGTCCAAAGGTGTGAGAGGGGCCGTTGCAGTTGGGGCGTAGGCCTCTGGATCCGGTTCCTGTGGGATCGTCGCCGAAATTGTACAGTGCCAGCGGGAAACCGGTATGCAGCGACAGGATGGGATTTATCGACCAGCCACCCGCAATCGCGTTGACCACTGGATTCGCGTTGTGTCCGAAGCGCTTTCCATGGCCGAAAGGTAGTTCGTACACAGCATAGGAACTCAGAACGTGCTTTGAGTCGTAGTAACACTCGGCCCAATCCGCACGCGGGTCATAGAGGTTCTGATAATAAGGGCTCGCTGGCGTGCTTTGAGTGGAGCCCCAGGTTCCATAGTATCCGCTGTTATCGGTCATGCACTTTGAGAACGTGTAGGCCACCTGATATTGCAGACCGCTGGAGTAGCGTTTCTGGAACACAGTCTGCAGTGCGTTGTATCTCATGCTCCCCACGGATGCGGTACCCGAGATTTGCGAGATATCGTTCTGCAAGGCAGTATTTCCCGACAAGAAGATGCTGGGGTCGGTACAAGGAGGGGCGTTGCATGGGCGTAGTCGCTTCTGGAGGTACGGCATGGGAACCATCAAGTGCGTCCCGTGCTGTCCTACATAACCGACCTGCAGCGTAGTGCTGTTGGTCAACTGGTGCTGAATAGTGAGGTTCCACTGGTCAGTAATTGCCGGTTGCACGTCCGGATCCCAAACGCGAATGAGCGCTTTTGCAAAGGGATCACCCGAAGGCGGCGGAACCAGGCCTTGCTCACTCGTGTGGACCACTTGAGTGCCATTAAACTGCTGCAGAAACTCAGCAGGACTGAACGGCGGATTGATGGGCAACCGCAAGTTGGTTCCCGTACCCTCCAGATAGGACGAAATAGAAAAGGCACCCCTAACGACTGTTTTCCCTCCCAGGGGCTGAGGTGTCCAGGCAAACCCAACTCGGGGCTGAAGGTCCTTCGGGCCATACGTGCCGTTGTAAAGGGCTCGGTTGCTGTTCTGGCATGAGAACGTAGTCAAACCCTTCAGCAGCGAGCAGTTTGGAGCGATGAGCTGCCCACCAATCAGCGTAAAGTTATCTTGACGATCATTTCTCTCCACCCAACCACCATGGGCTTCATAACGCAATCCGAGATTCAAAGTGAGGTTAGGACTGACTCGCCAGTCATCCTGCACATAACCGGCATAGATGTTGGCCCGCTGTCCCCAACCCCCACCTGACACACCGCGACCATAGCTGTTGGGCAAGCCGAGGAAGAAATCTGCGCCGCCGAATCCAGTGCCAGTTACAGTATTTTTTGGGTCATTGGAGGTAAAGTTCCCGCCATAGAAGATGCCGCCGAACTTCCCGTTGTTACCGCTATAAAAAGTGTTGATGCGATCACGCCAGAACTCGAACCCGGTGTGGATGACGTGCCGGCCACGAGTCAGCACAACCGCGTCTGACAACTGGATCACGGCATCGCGAAAGTTCTGCTCGATCCCGCTGGCGCCAATATTAGTTAGAGTTCCATTACCAGCTTGCGAAGGAGTTCCTCCGTTAAAACCGATTTCAAGGAGCCCTGGACCATTAGTGTTCGCATTAGCAATACCAAGCTGCTCGCCAAAATTACCAATCGCTGAAGGAAAACTTTGCCCGTTATGCAGCTTGACGTAATTAACTCCAACCCGAAGGTCATTGAGTAAGCTGGAGCTTACAGTGTGCGACCAATCAACCACCTCGTTGTGAATGGGCGCTTGTGAAAAGCCATCGCCAAAAAGTACGAACGAGTTAGTAGATGGATTCTCCTGGTTAGCATGCGAAAAGCGGCCAAAAATTTTGTCTTTGTCGGTGGCGTTGTAATCAATCTTGATGTCGTATTGATTGTTGTTGAAGGCCTGGCTTACGAGGTTGGTCGCATTTTCCGTAGAGTTGCCGTTGATAGGCTGCGGATAGAAAGCCGATGCAAACAGGTTTGCAGCAACACCATCCAGCATGCTTAAGGGAATCTGGTTGTTCAAGAACGGTTGGCGTACCGCCGCCGTTGCACAGGGGACGCCGCCAAAGCCTGTGCCTGGCTGGCAAGGATTATAAAGCTGGTGAGTTGGATTGCTGGTAAGGTTGCCGTTCGCGTCCGTAGCTCGATCGTTGCAGATGCCGGCCGTAAATCCAGAAGTACAAAGGCCCGAGAAATTCCCCTGCCGCTCCGCGGCGGTAAAAACGGTGATCAGGTTTGTTGATCCGGGATGATGGAACCGTTGTCCCTGGTAATCCCCGAAGAAGAACAGCTTGTTTTTTATGATCGGGCCACCAATCGTGCCGCCGAACATATTCCAGCGGAGGGAATCTCTGGGAGAAGCTTTTGCCGGCCCTTGGAATTTGTTCTCCCACTTGTTGGCATTGAGCACATCATTACGGAAATACTCCCAAAGATCACCGTGGAAACTGTTGGTTCCGGATTTGATGCTGGTGCTGACGATGCCGCCCTGGAAATTGCCGAACTCGGCGGACGCGTTGTTGGTGATCAGGTTGAATTCCTGAATAGCATCAGGCGCCGGAGTGTAACCGAGGAGGTTGTCGGAGACCTGATTGTTGTCCATCCCATCGAGGATGAAATTATTCGCTTGTTCACGGTTACCGTTGATGTAGGGCCTGGCTCCGCTGGCTGTGTTATCGCCATTGTTGAAGTTCGTAGGATCTGGCGATACGGAGCCCGGGGAGAGCAAAGTCAATTGCACGTAATTTCGTGTGGCCAGAGGTAGCCTATCCGCGGAGACTGAATCTATAACCGTGTTGACCTGTGTGGTTTCTGTTTGCAGTGCCGGGACGGCGCCTGTGACCTCCACCGTTTCCGTCACTTGGCCGATCTTGAGCTGCACGTCAATGCGGGCGGTCTGGTTAAGCACAAGCGTGAAAGGGGCATGCGCGGTTTTCTGGAAGCCGGGCGCTCCCACCGTCAATACATAGGTACCGATTGGAACTCGAGTCAAGTTGTAGGCACCGGTGCTGTTCGTCTTAGCGGTCAACACAGTCCCCCGTTCCGTGTCCTTGGCGCTCACGTCGGCACCCGGAACTGGCGCACCACTTGGATCTGTCACGGTCCCTACTATGGCCGCGGTCACGTCCTGGCTCCAGGCCGGCGACACACTGAGCAGCGCGGCTACTAACAACAGCACAAGCACGATCTTCTTCGACTGTAGCGTACCCATCACAAATCCTCCTGACGTTTCTCTGGCTGAAGACATTGAAGACGTGACGACACCTGGGGCTAGAAATACTGTTGGGGCATTGCTATATAGCATAAGAGGCGGCTCGGTCAAGAAAAAAATGAAAAAGCCGGGAAACCGCACTCCTCCCAGAAATTGAGTTATGAAAAATCGGAGAGAAGATGGGATTTCGGATGTGTTTTATCGTAGGTACCGGCCGACGCGAGGACGCACCCCGGTCTCATTACAATAGCTTTTTTCAAACGTTTGTTATATTAAGCTCTATAGCACCTGCCCAGGAATGCCCGCGAAAGCGACGGGCATGAATCACCGTCTTCAAATCGCTTGGGAGCTGTGATGGAAGAAATCCGTCCCAACGGGACGCCAGCCTACAAGAGAATCCAGGGCGCAATTCTTAAGCGCATTGAGGCCGGACAATTGAAGCCCGGAGATGCGGTGGATTCCGAACGGGAGCTGGCAAGAATTCACGGAGTGAGCCTAATGACCGCACGCCACGCCCTGGCGGGACTGGAAAGACAGGGCTTGGTCAGCCGACGGCGAGGTGCCGGAACTTTCGTAGCTCCTCCAAAAATTCATTTCAACAAGTTAATGAGTTTTACCGAACAGATGGCAGGCCGCAGCTTGCAGGCGCGCTCCAGAGTTCTCGCGCTGACCGAGATTGATAATGAGGATGAAATTGCAGCGCGCCTGGGCCTGCCGGCTGCTACCCGTCTTTTTAAACTGGAGCGGGTCCGGGAGGGAGCCAACGAACCGTTCGCGGTAGAAACCTGCTACTTACCCGCCGAGGAATTCGCCGATCTCACACAGGCCAAACTGGAGCGAGGCTCGCTCTTCTCTATTCTTGAGCAGGATCACGGAGTCAAGCTGGCTTACGCCGACGAGGAGATTGACGCCACATCCACCGGTCCTCGAGTAGCGTCATTATTAGGAATTGCCCGGGGACTGCCGCTGTTACGGATTCGCCAGGTTATCTACTCCACAGCAGGTAAACCTATAATCTACGTGCTCGGTCTTTACCGGTCTGACCGGCATAGACTATTGATCCGGAGATTCCGCTAGCGAAATCTTCACTGCATGCGTCTTGCAGAAGCATGCGGCACGTGCAGGGCATGCGCCAACCCCAATTTCCAAGTCGTTTGTGGCCGTCGAAGGTTCTGCAGTTGCTTTTGAGCGGTGTGCTCGTATTGTGGCCGTACACCCCATACCTTGCAGCCCAAAATCCCTCACGCCAAATTGTGCAGTTCTCGAATGTGACCAAGGCAGCAGGCATTGAATTCGTTCACTACAAAGGGAAGAACGGGACCTCGACGATCCTGGAAGAGGCTGGACCTGGGCTGTGCGTAGCTGATTTCGATGGGGATGGGTTCCAGGACGTTTATTTTGTAAATGGCCGCGACCTCTACAACCGTGGGGTTTCGGTCCGCAATGCGCTGTATCGAAACAACGGCGACGGAACTTTCACTGACGTGACCGAGAAGGCAGGGGTGCCCGGCACTGCTTATGGTCTGGGCTGTGTGTGGGGAGATTATGACAATGACAGTTTTCCCGACCTCTATGTGACGCAGTACGGGCGCAACATCCTGTACCACAACAACGGCAACGGTACTTTTACCGATGTTACCGAAAAGGCCGGCGTTGCGGGGACGGATTTCGGAACCGTATTCCACACGGGAGCGACATTTTTCGACTACGACCGCGATGGCCTGCTGGACCTATATGTCGGGGGCTACGCCGACTTCGGGCCAAAAAGCAAGCGCCATTGCACTATCGGGAATGGCATTCCTACCAGTTGCCGTCCAGCCGCCTATAGCGGAACTCCCGCAGTTCTCTACCACAATAATGGCGACGGCACCTTCAGCAATGTCACAAGAAAAGCGAAGATGTTTCAGGCGCACGGTTTCAATCTTTCGATCGGAGCGGCTGATTATGACAACGACGGCTGGCCCGACCTGTTCGTGGCCAACGACGGGATTGAAGCGTTCCTTTACCACAATGAACACAACGGGACGTTTACGGAAGTAGGAGCGCCCGCAGGCGTCGCCTTTACGGCGTATGGAAATGCCATGGCCGCAATGTGTATTTCGCTGGGTGATTATGACAATGACGGCAATCTCGATCTTTATATTTCTGATTTCCAGCTTTCTTCCGACCATGTTTGGCACAACGACGGCAAAGGTGTGTTCGACGAGGTCAGCGATCAGGTGGGTATAACCGCACCCACGCACAACGTCCTCAGCTTCGGCGGAGGCTTCTTCGACTACGATAATGACGGTTGGCTCGATCTATTCATCGCGAACGGACACGTATACGAGGAAGTGGAACTCGTCTCCCCTGATATTCGATACAAGCAGATCAACTCTCTGTTTCACAACGAGGGGAATGGCAAATTTATCGAGACGACGAAAACTGCGGGTGAAGGATTTCGCACACCTTATGCCGGACGGGGAGCGGCTTTCGCTGATTTCGACAACGACGGCAATGTCGACGTGATCGTTGCGAACAATGGCGACCCACCCCTGCTGCTGAAGAACAGCGGTAATGGAGCCAATCACTTCATTAACTTTAAGCTCGTTGGCACCAAGAGTAACCGCGATGCGATGGGCGCGCGCATTCGTCTCCGCGCTGGCGGTCTCTCGCAGATTCGCGAAGTTGCGGGCGGCGGGAGTTATCTTTCGCAGAGTGACTTACGCGCGAACTTTGGCCTGGGAAAAGCTACCCAGGCGGAGGTTGTCGAGGTTCTGTGGCCCAGTGGGATGCGGCAGGTCTTTCGTGATCTTCAGGCCGACAAGTTTTATGTCATCCAGGAAGGTTCTGAGCGGTTGAGCGTTCAACGCTTCGCTGCGAACTCAGGAAGTGCCAAATTGCCTCCGCCGGGCTGCCGCGTTCAATGACTCTCAGGAATTAGTGGTGAGCGCGGATGGACTCGAACCATCGACCCATGCCTTAAAAGGGCATTGCTCTACCAACTGAGCTACGCGCCCACTGCGGGCTTGAAGCGATTGAAACAACTCACTCAGTTTACTACACTCGCAGATCGGCTCATCGAGCGGATTCACTCAGCAAAGCTGAGACCGCTGGAGGATTTTGCCCATAGCTGATCTCCGAGGCCTGCTATGAAACAGTTTTTTTGTTTGCTAGGCTTGACGTCTTTCTTGACGTTACAACTCCCAGGTATGCAATCCAGGCAGAGTTCCGCACGCGCGGTTCACGACTGGGCAATACATGACGTGAATCGTCCCCAACCGCCGGTTGTCTCTCCGGGCAGTGGCAGCACTCCAAGTCAGCCCGGGAAAGTGCCGTCAGACGCGACTGTGTTGTTCGACGGCCGAAGTCTGTCTAATTGGGAAGCCGACAGTGGAGGTCCGGCAAGGTGGAAGGTGCAGGATGGATACATGGAGGTGGTAAAAGGCAGCGGAAATATTGTCTCGAAAAATAAATTTGCGGATTGCCAGCTGCATGTGGAGTGGAGGACGCCGGTACCGGCTGTTGGGGAGGGACAGGAACGCGGAAACAGTGGCATCTTCCTCATGGGTAAGTATGAAATTCAGGTTCTGGATTCATACCAGAGTAAGACTTATCCCGATGGTCAAGCCGCGGCGGTGTACGGACAATATCCACCTCTGGTTAACGCTAGCTTGCCGCCTGGGGAGTGGCAGACGTACGACATCATTTTTCGGCGCCCGGTTTTCGATAGCAGTATCAAGCAACTTCGTCGCCCAGCTCGCGTCACGGTCCTACACAACGGCATTCTCGTGCAAGATAATGTCGAACTGACAGGCCCAACTGCTCACGGCGAGCGTCCTGCTTATCAGTTCCACGCTGATCGTCTGCCACTGAGTCTTCAGGACCATGGCAATCCGGTTCGTTACCGGAACATCTGGATCCGCGAGTTGCCGGAAAGTGAATGACGGGTTCAACCCGCTGCCCGGGCGAGCTGCGCTCGCCAGCACAGGCGAGGGCGCCTGTGCCCACGTGAGTCTGCAGGTTTCTTTGGCCGGGTCTCTTTTGTCGAGGCTACGAAGCGCGGTTGATCTCGACAACGCGAAGCAGAAGCTCTTTATCGTGCGAGGAGCCAGCGTGACCACGCGGCACTTTTAGTCCCCAGAAGTCAGACTTTGTTTCGAGCGACTCAATTCCCACTTGTAGCTCGTTGGGGTTAACCTGCTTCGCCCAACTTACGCGGAATTGTGCCGTCAGATTCTCCCGCTGGAGGGTGATAGTGTCCCCGGGCTGCAGGCGAGACCGTATCCCGCCGAGCTTGGCTCCTAATTCGGCGACATCAAGAGTGTGAGCAAACTCCACCAGGGCAGGTGTGCAACCCTTAGCACTCAACCACATGCGCAAGGGTAGCTTTATCTTGGTGCGTTTATGCTTCCGCCGCTCGATTCCCATATGGCAACTGCCACCTACTTGGTTATACGAACCAAAATTCGGCGGGTAAAGTGACCTTTGTAACTTTTGCGTTAAAGAGAGGGACTTTGCTTGTTATTTTTCGCCGCCGAGGATGAGCGGCAGGCCATTCTTTCCGCTCCCGATCACAACCACCTTGGAGTTCGGGCTTCTGGCCAACGCCTCGGTGGCTTCAATACCTTTCCACTCCAGCAATGCGGGGCTGATGCCCTGGGCAACGATTTGCTGAAAGTCGTGAATACCTTGTGCCTCGATGCGCTTTCGCTCGGCTTCCTGTTTCTCACGTTGCAGGCGGAAGCTCATGGCCAATGCTTCCTGCTCCGCCTGCTGCTTTTGCTCGATGGATGCTTTCAATGTCGAGGGTAGCTGTATATCGCGCAACAGAACGTTTTCCACCTCAAATCCGCGAGGATTGAGCTGGTTGAGAAGTTGGGAATAGATCTGGCGCGCCACCTGTTCGCGTTCGCCGGTGTAAAGAGCATTGGCACTATGCGAGGCGGTGGCCTCGCGGATGGCGGCGCGCAGAGTGGGTTCAATAACGATGTCTGAGTACGCCGGCCCGAGCTTCTGGTACACCTCCGCCGCCTTGCCCGGATTCACGTGATAGATGAGCGAGGTATCGAGGTTCATCACCAAGCCTTCGCTGGATGGCACGCTGGCCGATTCTTTGATCTCCTGCGTGCGCACCGACATCTGGTTATTGATCTTGAAGGGATTCACCATGTGTATCCCCTCGGGGAGGATCTCACCGGTGACACGGCCGAAGAGAGTGAGGACACCTACATGGCCGGCGTCTACTTTGGCCACAGACGCGAACAGCAGAATAATGATCAGCAATGCGACAATGCCCGCAGTTGCCAAGCGGGCAAACGGATTGGCCCCAGCTTCTACGATCCTCTCGCGTCCATAACCAAAATTTGCCACAGTTCCTCCCTTACGGTGGGGCTAATGTTGATTCCAGAGTACCGCAAGCGGGAAAGGATTGTGTTTTCTTTTTGTGGAGTGAGGGAGGTGGGTCTTTGGCGGGTCGGCGAGGAGACTGCCCACGCAAATATCGGGTACCCCCCCCCGCGATGTGCGGAGCGGCGGAAAATAGTGGATGGCGAACGTCGTGCTTTAGCTACAACAACCAGCACCAGAGGCAATCTGCCTTAACTCATGGTCTGGACGAGAGAAGGACTTGCAGCAGGTTTTCCAAGTCGTGAACCACGCCAGCGGACGCTCGAAAATTTCGCTCGTCGAGCAGCACGGCGCAGGGCGGATGATTCTTGTCCTCCCGACCATGTGTCCAGGTCCTGCCTGAGGTACTCCACGAAGCGCCCCAGGTATTGAAACTTCGGACCGCAGCCCTTGCGTCTCCACAGCCTGAGCGTGGCTGGCGAATAGCCCAGGTACGCGGCTGCGAATCGAGTGTCCATCATTCCATCGGTGTAGTGCATAACGCCCCCCAGCGGGTTAACTGCGTGCTAATCAGGTGATATCAGCAGCTAGCACTGACACTCTAGTGCGCGAAGCTTAACACAGCCATTACAGCGGAAACAAACAAATGTGGAAGAAATTTCTATCCAGACTGGCGGGTGTGAGTTGCTGTGTCTCTCAGCAGCCGAAATCCGTAGTCCGTGTACCGGAACGCTGGTGGGATGCTCGACCGCGTGTGGCAGCGGGACGCCTTAATGTGGTGTCGCCAAGATCCCCCGCGCGAAGCCTTCCGCGTGCCTTGGTTGGGACCGCACGGATTGCGCTCCGGTGAGACGCGATAATAATCCGCGGCAAACCAGTCCACGCACCACTCATGCACGTTCTCGCAGATATCAAATAGGCCAAATTTGTTCGAAGCATAACGCCCAACCGGCTCGGGGCCGTTTCGCCAGCGCTTTTCATAATCGGGCAGCGACTGCGGCGGCTCATCACCCCACGGAAAAAGCTTTCCATCTATGCCGCCGCGCGCGGCCCGCTCCCATTCCGCTTCGCTTGGCAAGCGATAGTGCTGGCCGCTGATCTCAGACAGCCACTCGCAGTACTCTGCGGCCTCAAACCACGAGACTGCGACCACAGGCTGCTGAGGATGATTGAAGCTAAGATCATTCCAGGAAGGCGGTGGCTGGACGCCGCGAGCGATCAGAAATGCGGCATACTCGGCGTTCGTCACCTGGCACGCAGCCATTTCGAAGGCATCTACCCAAACGCGGTGCACCGGCTTCTCGCAGTCGAGTCCTTGGTTCGAACCCATCTCAAACCAGCCTTCGGGAATCCGCACCAGTTTGGGTGCAATGAAGTTGTGAGCAGCTTCTTTCGGCTTCATCGGGCTGCTGAAACTTTGTTGCCGAGCGAGAGCTCGTTTGCCGCTTCGCTAAGCGCGTGCTGCAGGCTTTGCAGGTGCCGCTCCTCGGTGAGATAACTGATAACCATCACTCGAATTACGCTGTGGCCATTCACTTTGGTCTCAGAAATCCAGCGAGAGCCGTCGCGGGTGACTGCTTCCACCACGGCCAGATTGGCTGCCGCGATCTCATCTTCAGTGCGGCTGCTCGATTTGACCCTGAAATTCACAATAGTGAGCGCAGGATCAACCGTGAGCTCGTACGCAGAAGAGTTCTTGAGCCAGGCAGCAAAGGCGCGGGCCAGGCGCAGCTGGCGATCAATATGTTCCTCATAGGCCTGCCGGCCATGAACCCGCAGCGTGAGCCAGAGCTTCAGAGAATTCATTCGCCGCGACCACTGTGTGCTGATGCGAGAATTGTCGGGCAATTGAGCGCTACGGTCTTTTGGCATGTAGGGGGCAGCCACGCTGAACGCACGAACCAAGATCTCCGGATGCCTGGTAAGCACCACTCCGGCGGCAAACGGCATGGCCAGCCACTTGTGCGGATCAATGGTGAGCGAGTCGCAGACTTCGATTCCACGCACGAGGTCGCGATGCTGGTCTGAGAAGATGGCCACCGCGCCGAACGCGCCATCAACGTGCAACCATAGTTTGTAACGGCGGCAGATCTCGGCTATGGCGACGATGTCGTCCACCGTCCCAGAGTTCGTCGTCCCGGCTGTGGCTATTACGCAGAACGGTTTCTTTCCAGAGGAGATATCCTTCTTGATCGCTGCCTCCAGCTTGGCGGGATCGAGTTGTAGCTTCTCATTCACGTCGATCCGGCGCAGCGCCTTGCGACCGAGGCCGAGCAGGCCGGCAGACTTGTCTAGCGAGTGATGTGCCTCTACCGAGGCGTACAGCACTGGTTGCGCCCCGATAGTGGCGATGCCATCTTCAATGGCACTGGGAAAATGCGCCGCTACAGCCAGCGCCATGCCGCTGAAATTCGCCTCGTTGCCGCCGCTGGTGAAGCTCCCGTCGAACGGGGCAGTCCAGCCAACGCGTTCGCCGATCCAGCGGACGGTCTCCAACTCGATTTTCGAGGCGAGCTGCGAGCGCGCTAACGTAGCCAGCTGCGGATTAAGCGCCGCGACCAGCGCCTCCGCCAGCACCGCCATATAAGTTGGCGTGGGATTCATCAGGCCAAAATAGTTCGCCGCGGGAACGTGAAAGCCTTTATCCGCAAGTTCCCGGCACATTTCGTCGAGGACCGCCGCTGCATCTTCGCCCGTTTCCGGGAGCGGGTTCCCAAGTTGCCCAAACGTGCGCTGTGGCTTGGGCAGCTGGACCGGCCGGTCGGGAAGGGAAGAGAAGTATTGGTCAATGAAATCAATCAACTGGTACCCGAGCTTGCGGCGAGTGTCAGAGTCGAAGGCGAATCCCATGTTGGTATCTTCGCAGAAGAACGATTGCGAGCGGGCCAGCCCCGCTGCAACTTAGAATAGATGTTATGGCATCTGGCCTTGATCTGCTAAATGCTGAGGTGGTGGCCTGCCGGCGCTGTCCTCGGCTTGTTACCTATCGCGAGTTAATTGCGCGCGAGAAGCGCCGCGCCTACCGCGATTGCGAGTACTGGGGCAAGCCCGTCCCCGGGTTTGGCGACCCCAATGCGCGCGTACTGATTCTTGGCCTGGCGCCGGGAGCGCATGGCTCGAACCGTACCGGTCGGCCATTCACAGGAGACTCTTCCGGCAACTTCATGTATCCAGTTCTCCACCGGACAGGATTTGCTAATCAGCCTGATGGGCGGCGGATTGATGACGGTTTGAAGTTGCTGGACGCCTACATTACTGCCGCTTGCCGCTGTGCACCGCCGGCCAACAAGCCGCTTCCCGAGGAGCTGGCCAACTGCGCCCCATTCCTCGACCGCGAACTCGCCTGCCTGAAGAGAGTAAAGGTGGTTGTGGCCCTCGGACGAATCGGGTTCGACACATACCTGAGATACCTAGTGCGGACTGGCGTGGTGAAGAGCAAGGCCGAATTTTTGTTTGCTCACGGTGCCGAATACGCGCTTCCGGATGGAAAAATCCTGGTGACCTCCTATCATCCGTCAAACCAGAACACGCAAACCGGGAAGCTCACAGAGGAGATGTTTACTAAGGTGTTTGAGCGGGTAGCTGCATTGGTCCGCGGTGAAGCGCAACATAAGAAGAGTGTGGCTGTTTAGGTCTATTGCAAGGTTTTTCCTTTGGTTTCCGGCAGCTGCGTTGCCACAAGCATGGCCAACAAGTATGACGCGGCGCACAGAAAAAAAGCCCATCCCAACCCCTTTTGTTGGCCGACACGTCCGATCACAAATGGCGCCACCGAACTGAGAGCACGTGCGCCGTTATAGGTGAATCCGAGAGCGCGAGCGCGCACTTCCGTAGGAAAGATTTCGCTGCCGATTAATCCCGATCCGGAGAACGAACCTGTGCCGAAGAACGCCACCATCGTGCCCAGGAGCATCAGCGCCCACCCTGAGCGTACCACTGCGTAAAGCGGTACCAGAAGAGCAGCAGCCAGCATGTAATACACGAACGCATTGCGGCGTCCGACCCAGTCCGCGACCCAGCCAAAACTGAGATATCCGGGAAACATTCCCAAGAGATTCAAAACCACCAGCAGAGTGGTAGTGCTCATCACCCCGAAGCCGCGGCCGCCCTGCGCGACCGGAAGCGATAGGAAAGATGGAATCCAGGTGAACAGTCCCCACCACCCGAACATGCCAAAAAAATTGACCAGCAACAGGGTCAATGTTGGCTTGGCGAGCGGCGAGGTGAATAAGCGCCCTAAGGATATGTTTGTTGAAGAGCTGGCTTCGGCTGTCCGCGAAGATTCCGCGCGATGCTCCTGCCACATTTCCGACTCGGGAACATCTTTTTGGATCCACAGGGTCAACAATGCGGGAGCGATCCCTACGAAAAAGACGGCCCGCCAGTTGGCTACCCGCAGCATCAGCCCGGAGACGAGGGCGGCCGCGGCATAGCCGATGGCCCACGAACTCTGGACAATGGAGAGCGCCTTCGCGCGAAGCGCAGTTGGCCAGGTCTCGGCGACCAGGGCGGCACCCGTGTTCCACTCTCCGCCCATGCCCAGCCCAAGCACGAAGCGGAAAACCGCCAGCATAAGAATGGATGTGGAGAGTCCAGAGGCGAAAGAACAAACCGAATAAGTAAGAATGCTGGCCATGAGGGCGCGCTTGCGGCCGAGGCGATCGGCAATGAAGCCGAATAGAACGCCGCCCAGGCCTGATGCCAGCAGAGTAAGCGTATTAAGAAGACCGGCTGTGGCTTTGCTCATGCCCAGGTCGCGCATCACATGCGTCAGCACCAGGGCATACAGCATCACGTCAAAGCCATCCAGCATCCAGCCTAGTCCGGCCGCGAGCAAGGTGCGTCGCTGATCGCGCGTGGTGCTCAAAAGACGCAACGGTGCAGTTCCGGCCATGGCGGGCGATTGTATAGCTACTGGGAAGAAAGCTTCTCGAAAAGGTGAAAGTAGCGGCGCGCATGGTGAACGTCATGGGCGATCTGCTGCCGCAGTGCGTCCACCGAGGGGAATTTAATTTCACCGCGCAGGCGTCGTAGAAAATGGATTTCCACCTCGGTCTCCGGCGCGAGTTCCAGCGGATGGAAGTTGAGCAGATGGGACTCGATGGCGAATGAATCGGCGCCGAAAGTTGGACGGTTTCCTACGTTGGTGACGGAATCAAAGCACTCCTCGCCTACTCTGGTTCGCGTGATATACACACCATCCTGCGGGACCAGTTCGTCATAGCGGCTCAGATTAATTGTTGGAACCGTGTACTTCGCGCCGAACCCGCGCCCCCGCCCCGGGGTCGAGAGAATGCTGAATGTATCTCCGAGGAGCTGTCGTGCGCGGCTGATGTCGCCATGCAGAATTAGTTCGCGGATATGGCTGCTGGAGACCTGGTGGCCGCGGATCCGCATCTCGGGATAAACCTTTGTTTCAAACCCCATCCCGCGCCCGAACTCGGCGAGCATGCTCACCGTGCCGGCTGCCTTGTGGCCGAACCTGAAATTAAATCCCTCGTGCACTTCGCGGGCGTGTAGCCGATTTTTCAGGATCTGTTCGGCAAATTCGCGCGGACTGAGGAGTGAAAGATCACGAGTAAAGGGCAACACCAGAGTTGCATCCACACCGGTTGTTTCCAGCAGGCGCAATTTGACCGGTAAAGGCGTGATCAGCGGAGGCGCAGCATCAGGTCGGAGAATCCGTACCGGGTGCGGCTCAAAGGTGACTGCTACAGATTTCGCGTGTATTTGCCGCGCCCGTGTTCCAATCTCGTTGAGCACGTGCCTATGGGCACGATGTACGCCATCGAAGTTTCCGACGCTGACCACACTTCTGCCCAAGTCAGCAGGAATATCCTCGAGGTGGCGAAATATCTTCATCTGTTTCAGATTTCGAACTCAAGCTTCAGGCCGTCATAGGATAACCGCACATTCGCTGGAAGTGAGGCATTGGTCTGCTGGTGTGGGAGATCATGCGAGATATGGGTGAAAAATGCACGCGCTGGCTTCACCCGCTCCACAATGCGCAACGAGTTCTCCACAGTGGAGTGCGTTGGATGAGGTTTGCGGCGCAGCGCGTCCAAGAACAAAATGTCCAGGCCCGCGAGCTGATCGAAAGATTCTTCCGGAATCGTACTGAAGTCGGTGAGATAGGCAGTCGAGCCGAAGCGGTAGCCAAATATCTCGGCGTCACCGTGCAGCACCTTCAAAGGTCGAAAGCAGGCCCCAAACAGCTCGACTGGGCCATCAATGGGTTTGAGCTCCACGCGGGCGAGCCCGCCGTATTTGTAATTGCGGTCAAAAATGTAGCTGAACATCTGGCGCAAAGACTGCGCCACGTCCTCGCGGGCATACAGTGGAATCGGCGATTCGCGGTGAAAGCTGAGCGATCGAAGGTCATCGAGTCCAAGAATATGGTCCGCATGGGAGTGAGTGTAGAGCACTGCGTCAAGCTGTCGAATGTGCTCCCGGATTGCCTGCTGGCGAAAATCCGGAGTGGTGTCAATCAGAACAACATGCCCGTTGTATTCCACCAACACCGATGGACGCGTACGACAATCGTGAGGATCGGACGAAGTGCAAACCCCGCAGTTGCAACCGATGGTAGGAACTCCCATGGAGGTCCCACTTCCCAACACCGTCAGGACCGCCTTCATCGAGGCTTCGGACCGGCACCAGGAGGCGGCGTCTGCGGTCCGCGGGCGAGTGCGTTGGTGACCTCCAAGTAGGCCATGTGCAGCTCGTAGAGTACGTTTTGCATGAACGCTTGCTCGGCTGCGGTCAGATTTCCTTTGGTCTTTTGTTCCAGGATGGAGATGGTGTCAATGGTCTGCCGCGCTCCGATCAGGTCAATTTGTGGCTGAGCGCCTTGTTCTCGTACCAAGCCGAGCTGCAAAAGGGCAGTCATGTAGAGCGACGCCAGGAAACGCTCAAAGGTCATCTCCAGGTCTTGAGCTTTGCGCGACCCCAACTGAGTTTTTAATTGAGCGTCCAAATCGCGAGTGGACTTGCTGTACGCATCGGCTTGAGCTTTCTGCTCCTCCGCGCTAGGAGGGGTTGGGGTCTTGGCTTCAGTTTCGGGTGGAGGAGAAGGAGCGCTGGGCTTGAAGGCTGTTTCAGTGGGAGCGGTTGGCTTCTGCGGCGGTGCGGCTGCGGGCCGGGAAGGCTCTTCTTCAGGAACATCGGGGCGCAGCTCACCCTCAGGCGTGAACAGCCGCCGGTCGGTAACTACGAACTCTTCTTTTTTCTCGGCCATAAACTTGGACCCTATTACGTAAACGGCGGCGGCTGCACCGTAGCCTTGGTCTCACCGGCCGTCAGGAAGGAGCCCAGAGAACCTGCCTCCCGGCGCACGTACCCGAGCGCTACGGGCAATTGTCCGCCAGCTAGTGGCAGCACACCGACGCTGGTGACCTCGCCGACATCTTTCCCGTCCGCCTGGAGCTTCGCGCCAGGAGCCGGCAAGGGACCCTCAATTTTGAGGCCAGTGAACATCCGGTGCACATTACCCCGCGAGCGAATGCGCTCCACGATTTCCTGTCCGATGTAGCAGCCTTTGGTGAAATTCAACGCCCGCTCCTGCTGGGTTTCCTGCGGTAGGTCGCGCTCACGAATATCCTGGCCATATTTTGGAATTCCAGCAGCAATGCGCGCCAACTCGATCGCCTCCGCGCCTACGGGAGTGGCGCCTGCTTTCACTAATGCGTCCCAGGCAGCTGCTGCATGTTCTGGAGTGAGCCAAACTTCGTATCGGACTTTCGGCTCATCGGCGCGAACTAGAGTCAAGCTGCCCTGCTGCCAGCTACTTTCGACCATTTCCAGCGGCTGCAGCTCGGGAACCTGTATTCCGGCTGCTCGAAGCACCTCAGCAGCCTTAGGTCCCTGGACTCCTATGGCGGCGAACTGGTCGGCGACTTCCACCAGTTCAACCTTATCCATGATGATGAACTTTCGCCACAGCGCCAGCAGATTCGGTAACTGAGCGAGATCGGTATCCACCAGAAATTCTTCGCCGTGATTCCAGGCGTAGAAGTCGCCCAGGATCCGTCCCTGCGGATTCAACACGAAGCTGTAAACGCCACGGCCAGCCGCCAGGTCGCGAACGTTGTTGCTCACCATGCCATTAAACCAACGCACGCGATCGCGGCCGCGGATGGCGAGCTTTGCGCGCCAGCACAGATCGCAAACACCAGCGCCCGAGAGCAATGCCGCAAATTCAGTTTTCGAGTCGGAGAAGCGCAACACGGTCTCGGCCCCGCCGTACTGTCCCGAGGCGCCCGCCGCCGTCAGCTTCTCAGTTAGTGCGCTCGCAGCCATACAAACTATTAATTATACTCAAGCGCGTTTCGCTCGAGCCAGACGTTGTGAGCCCACTCATGTAAACTTCTTGGCTTTATGTGTGCTGCCAAGGACTCCTCTTCCAGGAAAAAACGGATTGCTGTGGTGCCGGGCGACGGCATCGGCCAGGAGGTGATCGCCCAGGCAGTTAAGGTGATTGAGGCCAGCCGGGCGCCAATCGAAATGTCCAGCTTTGATTGGAGCGCCGACCGCTACCTCAAAGACGGCACCACCGTTCCGCCGGATGGCTTCACCATGCTGGCCAATGATTTCGAAGCGATCCTGGTGGGGGCTTTCGGCGATCCCCGCGTGCCCACGAACATTCACGCTAAAGAGATCCTGCTGGGTATGCGCTTCAAAATGGACCTGTACGCCAATGTTCGCCCGGTGAAATTGCTCGATGAATCGTTGTGCCCTCTGAAGGGCGTCAAGCCACAGGATGTTAATTTCACCGTGATTCGCGAAAATACGGAAGGAGTTTACGTTGACGTCGGCGGCGTACTCAACCAGGGCACGCCGGAGGAAATCGCAGTTCAGGAAGATATCAATACCCGCCGGGGAGTCGAGCGGATTATTCGGTACGCGTTTGAATATGCGCGCCACCATCCGCGTAAAACAGGTTCGCGCGTAATGATGAGCGACAAGTCCAATGTCATGACCTACGCTCACGGCCTGTGGCAGCGCGTGTTTAAGCAGGTGGCCAGCGAATATGCAGAGATAAAAGCCGAGCACATGTACGTGGACGCGCTGTGTCTGCAGATGGTTCGCGATCCCCGCCAGTTTCACGTAATTGTGACCAACAACATGTTCGGCGACATCATTACTGACCTGGCGGCAGGATTGCAGGGTGGACTAGGCATGGCCGCCAGCGGCAACATCCATCCCGGAAAGACGTCCATGTTCGAGCCAGTGCACGGCTCAGCGCCGCCGATTGCGGGCAAAAACATCGCCAATCCCATCGGCGCGATTTCGACCGCGGCCATGATGCTGAAGCATCTTGGATTGACCGCCGAGGCGGTGAAGATTGATGCCGCAGTCCTGGAATCGGTCCGCCAGAAGAAGACCACGCAGGACGTCGGCGGGACGCTCGGAACTCGCGAGGCTGGCGAGTGGATCGCGAATCGGGTTGCAGGTTAGGAACAGCCGCTAGGCTTTGTTTGTCTGAGCGGCCGCTGGTTGCTGTTGAGTCAAGCAATGGATAGCGCCGAAGCCCCAGATCAAATCCCCGCAGTAGATTCCTACAACGCCGCGATCGGGAAATAGATCAGACAGGATGTTAAGCGCGAGCCGGTCGTTTTTGTCGTTAAAGGTGGGTACCAGGACCAGGTTATCTGCAATATAGAAATTGGCGTAGCTTGCGGGCAGACGACGCCCACGGAAGCTCACCGGCCCGGGCATAGGCAGATCGACGACTTGAAGCCGCTGCCCTCTCTGGTCGGTGCTCGACTTCAGACGCTGCCGATTTTGCTGCAGTGGCGCGTAATTGGGATCACTGGAATTAAGTTCGACGGCTGCAACTACCGTATCAGGAGCCACGAAACGTGCGATGTCGTCCACGTGACCGTGGGTGTCGTCGCCGACGATGCCTCTGCCAAGCCAGATGACCTTTTTGATGCCCAAATACTCGGAGAAAAGTTTTTCCAGTTGCTCACGGCCAACCCCCGGGTTGCGCTGTTGTACCGAACTCAGCAGGCACTCCTCGGTGGTAAGCAAAGTGCCCTGCCCATTCACGTCAATGCTGCCACCTTCGAGCACGATCTGGCGCGGGCCTTCGGCGGCATTCAAGCTGGGTCGAACCTCGGGAACGCGCAGCTGACAGGCAATTCTGGTCGCCACCGTGGCGTCGTTCTGCCAGTCGGAATACTTCGCCCAGGCATTGAAGCGCCAAACTGTAGCCGCGATTCGGTCCTCCGCTGTCTGCTCTCTCACAAAGATCGGTCCATAATCGCGCGTCCATACCCGATCGGTGGCCCAGCGATGGAACCGGACCTTCTCAAGCGATGCGCCGGCCGTCTGCAGCACCTTGCGGGCGTTCTCTTCCACAAGGTTGTTGCCGACAATGATTTCTACCCGCTCGTTGCGTGAAAGATGGCGAACAATCTCAGCGTAGACCCAGGGGATGGGCTGAAATTTTCCCGGCCAGTCAGAGCGATTATGAGGCCAAGCGAGCCAGGTGGCGGCGTGCGGCTCCCATTCAGCCGGCATACGGTATTTGCCTGAAGCGGTTAAGCCCTTGAACTTCGGAGGAGAAGATTTCGAGGAAGAAGACTTCGGGGACGCAGACTTCGTTTTGCGCGGGCTCACGGAAGCGTTGTATCCAGGAAGCGACTGGTGATGGTCGCGTAGCTATCAATTCGCCGGTCGCGCAGAAACGGCCAGTTGCGGCGAACATCTTCTAACTTCCGCAAATCAACCTCGCCGATCAGGATTTCTTCTTTGTCGTGCGAAGCTTCGGCAATGACGGTCCCAAAGGGATCACAGATGAACGAGCCGCCCCAGAACTCAAGGCCGGCGCCGGGAGCCGAGTTGCCGCGAATGTCGCCGGTTTCATGTCCTACACGATTTACTACGGCCACATAGACGCCGTTGGCGATCGCGTGCGCTCGCTGGATGGTACGCCACGCATCATGTTGCGCGGCACCGTATTCTTCCTTTTCCGCGGGATGCCAGCCAATTGCTGTCGGATAAAACAGAACGTTCGCACCCTGCAGCGCGGTGAGCCGCGCGCCTTCGGGAAACCACTGGTCCCAACACACCAGTGCTCCGACCTTTCCGGCTTCGGTATCGAAAGCTCGAAAGCCGAGATCGCCGGGGGTAAAGTAGAACTTTTCGTAATAGAGAGGATCGTCGGGGATGTGCATCTTGCGATAAATGCCGCGCATGGCCCCGTCGGCATCGAAGACCACTGCAGTGTTGTGGTAAATACCAGACGCCCGCTTTTCGAAAAGTGAAGCAATCAGCACCACTTTTTGCTGGCGCGCCACTTGCGAAAGCCGTGTGCTACTGGGCCCAGGAATGGGCTCTGCAAGGTCGAACAGGCTGGCGTCTTCCCGTTGGCAAAAGTATTGAGTGCTGAATAATTCGGGCAGGCAGACCACGCGCGCCCCTCGCCCGGCGGCATCGCGTATGCGGTCCATGGCGCGCTCCAGGTTCTCCTCGGGATTGAGTGTGCAGGACATCTGCACCAATCCGACTTTAAAAGTTTGCGGCGCACCAGCAGACATGGCCTTAGCATAACAAAGAGGAGCGTTGCGGCGGTTGACGACGCAGCTACAAAGAGATACTTTGCTGTTTCCTGCGAACTGCGCGGTTAAGGAGGTGAACCGGTGAAGCGCGACAACCATCATCACGGAGAAGGAAGCGAGCGCAAGCTCCACGATCCGATCAAGGACAAACTCATTCCGCTGGAACCGCTCGATCTTTCACGTGCCCACACCATTGACGAGTTGCTGCGCGCGATGTCGCGAACCGCCTTCACCGGTCGTCAATTGGGCGAGGCCGCCGACGTTCTGGAAGCCATGGCGCGCGACAAAGATTGCTTTGTGGTGATGACCCTGGCTGGCGCCATGACGGTTGCTAAACAAGGTCTGATCATTACCGAGTTGATTGATCGGGGAATCGTGAATGCGCTGGTTTCCACTGGTGCGCTGATGGCGCACGGGTTGGTTGAAGCTACAGGCCGCGCCCATTTCCGTGTTAATCCCAATGTGAGCGACGAAGATCTTTACCAGGCTGGCTATAACCGCGTCTACGACACTATTGAGCCCGAGCAGAACCTCGACGATGTGGAGCGCGTGGTGTTTGAGGTGCTTCAGGGCTGGGATCCGAAGGAGGTTGCGTGCTCCTGGAAGTTGAACCGGGCCATTGGCCGCTACCTGAATCAACATGTTGAGGAGCGCGGCATTCTCAAGGCAGCTTATGAGAAAGATGTTCCTGTATTCGTCCCGGCATTCACCGATTCCGAACTCGGACTCGACTTTGCGTTGCATAACCGGTTACGCGCCAGGGAAGGGAAGCCCAACCTGAGGTTTGATCCCTTTGAAGATCTTGAGCACTTCGCGGCGACGCTGCTCAAGCAAAAGCGCCTGGGAATCTTCACCATCGGCGGCGGAGTACCCAGAAACTGGGCCCAGCAGTTCGGGCCGTTTATCGAGCTAAGGCATCGCCGCGCGGGCGAGCAGGTGCCCCTAAAGCGCTATCACTACGGGGTCAGGATATGCCCCGAGCCGGTGTACTGGGGAGGCCTCTCCGGCAGCCCCTACAGTGAGGCCGTTTCCTGGGGCAAGTTCGTACCCCCCTCCGAGGGCGGGAGATTTGGCGAAGTGTTCGTGGACGCGACCGTAGGTTTGCCTCTACTGGTGGCTGCCGTTCTGGAGCGCTTGGACAAAGATCCTGTGGAGGTGCAGGAAGCTACCTCAAACCGAAAAACAGGGAATAAGAAGGCACTCAGCCGAAGCTAGTCCCAGCCGAGCTAGTCAATAATAAGCATCGCGGCGGCGATCACTGTTGTCCACAGACCGCGTTTGTCGCCCACTGCGGACTGCGTAATGTTGGCGGTGCGGACGATCTTGTTGGAGATCCGGTAAATCTCCTTTTTCTCATCCCAGGAGCGGTCGGGATCGAACTCCACGTTCAGCGTCGTGGCCAGCATTTCAGCGGCTAGCTCTTCGGCATAATCGCCCGCAGCTTCTTCTTTTTCACCGAAAGAATGGTGTTCGCTCAAGTATCCGTAGGTGTTGCGGTCCGCAGGAATCGCCACTCCGATGCTCGCCGCCATCAGGCGATGGGGTTCGCGGGTTGAATTCTCCGCCACCACCGCAAATACCACCTCGCCATGACGCAGGTACTTCAGTCCTTGAGAGCGCGAAACCAGCTTGCAGTTGGGTGGGAAAATGGAGGAGACGCGGACAAGATTTTGGGAGGCGATGCCGGCATCACGGAGCGAAAGCTCGAAAGAGGTTAGCCGTTCCCGATGTTTCCCCACTCCCTTGGTGAAGAAAATTCTCTTGGGAACCATGCTCAGTGGCAATTCGCGAGTCCTCCGACCAGCGCAGGGATAAAAGCGATTTCAATCTAACATAGCGCCCTAAGTATGTGTATGAATTTAGGGAAAAATTTGACACAAATGGGAACGGCGGAAACCTACTGGCCCCCGCCCTCGACAGCTTGCAGACATTCGCGATCCAATCCTCAGAGCGCTTTAACCGAGGTGACTTCGACCGTGTCGCCCTTAACCGCGCCGGTTACCTTTACTTTTTGGTTCGCCAGCTTTCCGAGCTCGTCGCTGTGTCCCTCAAGGGTGTAGACCTTATCGCCCACTACCAGCGCGTACTTCGATCCTTGCTTCACGCAGGCGCGGAGGCAGTCGGCCTCTTTTCCTTCCATCATGTGTTTGGCTCCGCACATGGAATCGCTGACCACCCCAGTCAGGCTTTGCTTGCCGTTTTCTTTGTTTGGGGGCTCCGCCGCCACGAGTGTACTGAGCACAACCAGGGTTGCGAATAAGCTAAAAAGTTTGCAAGATTTCATCCGTATCTCCCGATAGTTCTGGATTGACCGCTGCCTCTAAAAGATAGCGAACTCTGCCAACGGTGTCATCAGTAGAGAGTAGCGGGCCTGAAAATGGTTTCACGATTTCAGCTACAATGAGATTCCGCTGCTCACATCAGGCAAGTCACCGCAGTACCTCTGGAGGACAATCATGCATGGTAATGTTCCCCGTGTTTTCGTAATTTCTCTTTGCCTGCTGGCCGGCATGAGCTTATGGGCCGCCGGACCGGCGATTCTCGATCCGCCCCCGCCTACCGAGGATGGCACTATGCCGGCACTCACGGCCATCGCCGGGCACGGCATGCTGGATTCTCATCCTGTCGAAGACCTGCAGGAACTGAGCGACGACATCGGCGGCCGAGTTACCGGCTCACCGCAAGCCGCGAAGGCAATTGAGTGGGGGCTGGCGAAAATGCGGGCGATCGGCTTGAGCAACGTTCACACGGAAAAATGGCAGCTCTCTCGCGGATGGACGCGTGTTTCGGGCGACGCTGAAGTGCTGTCACCCATCCAGAGGGGATTAACGATTGATTCCATGGGTTGGGTCGGATCTACACCCAAGGGCGGCGTGGAAGGCGAACTGGTTGCGGTTGACGTAGGCCACCTTGACCAGGAAGTAAAAGAGAACTCCGGAAAATGGCCGAACAAGATCCTGCTGGTGATCAGGAAGGAGAAAGGCGAAGAGCCCAAGCGGGAGGAGCGCAGGAAAGCGTTCCTGAAATTCGGTCCTTTTCTAAGGGCTGCGTACCAAGCTCACGCTTTGGCTGTGATCGGTGGACAGGGTGGCTCCACGGCCGCGGGGATGCACCTGACGCACACTGGAGTGCTCGGCTTCGATACGTTTTACGAAATTCCCGTGGTGAGCATCATCGCGGAAGACCATCAGCAGTTGGAGCGCTTTCTGGAGGCGGGCAAGACGGTGCGCCTGAAGATGAACGTCCAGAACCGCATCACAGATGGGCCGGTGGAATCGGCGAATGTGGTGGGTGAGATCCGCGGCACGCAGCACCCCGAGCAGGTGGTTGTGATTGGTGGACACCTCGATTCCTGGGACCTGGCGCAAGGCACCACTGACGACGGCTGCGGGGTTGCGACCACTCTGGGAGCGGCAGAAGCCATCGCTAAAGCCGGCCAGCGGCCCAAGCGGACCATGCGATTTGTGCTCTTCACTGGCGAGGAACAGGGGCTGCTCGGCTCGTTCGCCTACGTAAAAATGCACCAGGATGAAATGGCGAACCATGTGGCCGCGGTGATTCTGGACAACGGCCAGGGACCGGTGGTGAGCCTGAATCTGGGTGGGCGCGACGATTTAAAGCCTGCCGTCCAAAAGTTCGCCGAGTCAGTGAAATCCTTTGGCGAAATCAAAGTTGACGATAAGACCAGCTTCGGCACCGATAGCGGACCGTTCACTTTAGCCGGTCTGCCGGGAGTTAACATGGGACAGGATTCGCCCGAGTACAAGTACACCCATCACTCTGCGGTTGACACCTTCGACAAAGTCAAACCCGACCTGCTCACTCGTGACGCCACGTTGATGGCGCTCACCGCCTTCTGGATTGCGGATCGTCCAGAGCGCCTCGCCAGCCCATGGCCGCCGGAGAAGACTGCGCGGGCGTTGGTGAAACAGAAGGACGACCTTATGCTGAAGGCATTTGGCCTCTGGCCGTTTGGAGACTTGGGAAAAGATGCGCGACCGGATAAGGAGAGCTCGGAGTCAGACAGTGAATAATTCTGCCCTAATCGCGGCCTGAACTAGCCGTTTGCGCCGGCTTGAGCCGGACAGCGATATCAATGAAGGCTAGTGCCGCGCGGCTGAGCGCTTTGTCTTTGCGAAATACGAGCGCCAGGTCACGGCGAATTTGAGCATCCGCGATTGGTAGTGCCACCAGTACGCCAGCCCGCACGTCTTCAGCGACGTTGGAACGGGCAATGAAACCCACGCCAACATCGGCAGCCACAAAGCGCTTCAGCAATTCGCTGGAGTCGAGCTCCATGGAGACGTGAGGACGGAGCCGTCGTTCATGAAATAAATTCTCCAGGGCGTCGCGTGTGCGTCCGACCTTCGGCAACAGAAGCGGATATTTGGCAATTTCTGCCAGAGGCGCGCCTGCCATCTTTGCCAGCGGGTGCCGTGGCGGCGCGATCAGTACCAGGTCGTCTTTGTGAATTGCAACCACGGTCATGCGAGTGTCCGTGACCGGGAGTGATACCACACCGAAGTCCACCGAGTTATCAATCACGGATTCCAGAATCTTGCTGTGCTCGGACCGCTTAATACTCACCGCAACTTTGGCATATTGCTTTTTGAATTCAGCGAACACTTCGGGCAGGATGTGCAGGCAGGTGCCCTCATTAGCGGCCACAACAATTTCGCCGCGAGGGACGCGCTCCATCTCTTCGACGGTGGTCATCACCACGCGGCGGGACTGCAAAGCCTCCTCAGCATACTGCTGAAAGACCTTACCCGCGGCGGTGAGCGCTACCTTACCGCCGCTGCGGTCGAAAAGCCGGGCGCCGATTTCTTCTTCCAGGGCGCGAATCTGGGAAGAGATCGCGGGCTGAGTGCGGAAGCGCTTCTCCGCCGCCCGTGAAAAGCTGGCGTGCCGCGCCACTTCCAAAAACGTCTCTAGCTGGTCAAAGTCCATGGAGTGCAAAACTAGCTAAGCACAAACAACGCCGAGGGCACAAAGTAACCTTCGTGAACCTCTACGTTTTGAATCATGAGGCGCGATCACGGCGAGCCCAATTGCAGCTCCCACCGACCGGGAGTAAATAGTTAATTTTCATCAACATAGGGTCGGGGATAAAACACCTTTATGGGGCCCATAAAAACAATCAATTTCCCCGCACCAAGGTAAGCACGTATGCTCAACATGTCTTGCTGCGAGGAGATTGTAGCAGCAGGTGTTCCCGCCGAATTGATGAGACTTTCAGTTTTGCCCGAGCCCACAACACCTTTGCAGGTAGCGGTGTGGGGTCTATTCGCGCCCGTTGACGGCGCAAAGGAGAATTAAATGGCTGATCCGAAGACCATCCTGGAGTTCGTAAAGAAGAATGGGGTCAAGCTGCTCGACCTCCGCTTCACCGATCTCCCTGGATTATGGCACCACGTTTCTTATCCGATTGACCAGTTCACCGAGGATTCCTTCGAAGAGGGCTTCGGTATGGATGGCTCTTCCATCCGTGGCTGGGCGGCAATCCACGAGAGCGACATGCTGCTCATGCCCGATCCGGCGTGGTACATGCTCGATCCCTTCACCGAGGTTCCTACGCTGGTAATGGTGTGCGACGTCGTAGATCCGGTGACCAAACAACGGTACGACCGCGATCCGCGCTACATCGCAAAGAAAGCCGAGATGTATTTGGCGTCCACGGGGCTGGCTGACACCGCGTTCTTCGGCGCCGAAGCCGAGTTCTTCATCTTCGACAACGTGCGTTTCGACCAGCGCGAGCAGCATGGCTTTTACTTTATTGACGCCGAAGAAGGGCGTTGGAATTCCGGTCGCGCCGAGAACAACCTGGGCTATCGGCCGCGCTTCAAGGAAGGCTATTTCCCGGTTCCGCCCACAGACCACTATCAGGACCTGCGCACTGAGATGGCGATGACCATGCAAAATTGCGGCCTCACGGTCGAATGCCATCACCACGAAGTCGCAACCGGCGGTCAGACTGAAATTGACTTGAAATTCGATTCTCTGGTGCGCTCTTCCGACAACATGATGCTCTATAAGTACATCGTGCGGAACGTCGCCAACCAGTATGGCAAGACGGTCACCTTCATGCCCAAGCCGCTGTTTCAGGATAACGGCAGCGGAATGCACACCCACCAGTCACTGTGGAAGGGCGGCAAGCCGCTCTTCGCCGGAGACGGCTATGCGGGACTTTCGCAGATGGCGTTGTGGTACATCGGCGGGCTCATTAAACATGGCCCGGCGCTCTCCGCGCTCATCGCTCCTACCACCAACTCGTACAAGCGCCTTGTACCGGGCTTTGAAGCTCCGGTGAACCTGGCCTACTCGCGGCGCAACCGCTCGGCGGCGTGTCGTATACCGATGTACTCGGCTTCACCTAAGGCCAAACGCATCGAGTTCCGCCCGCCCGACCCGAGCTGCAACCCGTACATGGCCTTCGCCGCGATGATGATGGCTGGACTGGACGGCATCGAGAACAAGATCGATCCCGGCCAGCCGCTCGACAAGGACATCTACGATCTGGGCGCAGAAGAGTTGGCGAAGGTACCATCCATGCCCGGCTCGCTCGAAGACGCCCTCGATGCTCTGGAGAAGGACCACTCGTTCCTCCTCAAGGGTGACGTCTTCACGGAAGAGCTGGTTAAGACTTATGTTGACTACAAGCGTGAGAAAGAAGTGAATGCGGTGCGTTTGCGTCCGCATCCGTTTGAGTTCGCGCTGTATTACGACATTTAACCCGGTTGCTTACCTACGTGGCTGTTGGTTCAGGCCCGGCAGAAATGCCGGGCTTTTTTTTATTAACCACAGAGTGCACAGAAGCTCACAGAGTGAGAGAAAAGCGAGCGGATGCCTTATGCGGCCATTTTCTGTGGTTCACCTCTGTGTTCTCTGTGCCCCCTGTGGTACGCCAATCCCCGTGCTATGCTGAAAATTAGAGTCAAGCACCTTGTCCAGCGGACCTGTTTCGAACTCCCGAATTCTCCAGCACGCGACTGCTGCAGCGCCCATCGAGTTCCGCGACCCCGGCCGCGCTGCGGAGACGCTGGCGCGGATTGTGCAGCGCGCTCCCGCGGCAGTGTCTGCGGCGCTGCAACCTCTCTTGGCCGAATCCCCGGATCCCGATTCCGCTCTTAATCTTTTCGACCGCTTGGTGGAAGCTGACGCGGAAGCAGGTGGCGAACTATTGCGGTTACTGGACGCTCACCGTTTCCTGATTCACTACGCGCTGGTGGTGTTCGGGTACAGCCGCTATCTTGGGGACACGCTGATCCGCAATCCCGACCTGCTGCAGAGCTTTGTGCGTGGACGTAACAACCTGGACCGCAGCCTTTCTCGCGAAGAGTTCCATGAAGGGCTCGCCAGGTATAGGGCTCGATCTTTGGATACGGATATCGCGCTGTTGCTCTCCCGATTCAAGCGACGTGAGTATGTGCGCATCATGCTGCGCGACGTGCTGCGAATCGCGCCGCTGGCAGAAACTACCTCCGAGATCTCCGCCTTGGCAGACGTGCTCATAGAGGATGCCTTGCGCGAGGCGGAAGCCGTGCTGCGCCGCCGTTTCGAGGCCCCGAGGCATATGGACAGTGAGGGCCGCGTGGTAGAAACGCCATTCGCAGTGTTGTCTCTGGGGAAGCTTGGCGGCAACGAACTCAACTACAGCTCCGATGTTGACCTGTTTTTTCTGTATGGCGACGGCGAAGAGTTGCCATCTGCGGCCATTTCAAACCGCGAATACTTCATCCGGCTGGCGCAGCAGGTCAGCGAGATTCTCTCCCGCATGACCTTCGAGGGCCGGGTGTTCCGCATTGATCTTCGCTTACGTCCGCAGGGAAGAGAAGGCGAGCCGGCAGTTGCACTGGGCCATGCGCTCAGGTATTACGCCACCTTCGCCCACGACTGGGAGCGCCAGGCCCTGATCAAAGTCCGCTACACCGCGGGGGACGCGGCGCTGGCGCGAGAATTCATCCGCGGGGTGCAGCCACAGGTGTACAGCGGCGACACGACCCGGCTCAATTTTGCCGCCATTGCGACGGCGCTGGACACGCGCGAACGCATCAGTGCGCGCCGGCGCGCCACCCACGAACTGGGCGATATTGACGTAAAGCTTGATCGGGGCGGCATTCGCGACATCGAATTTCTGGTGCAGTGCCTGCAGCGCGTTCACGGCGGAGCAGAGCCGTGGCTGCGCTCCGGCGGCACTTTGTTTTCTCTGCAGAAATTGCATGACAAGGGCCACATTACCGGCAAGGAATTTCACGAGCTAACTACAGCCTACGAGTTTCTGCGCAAAGTGGAGCACCGGTTGCAGTTGCGCGAAGGCCAGCAGACACACCGTTTACCGCAGTCAAGCCATGATTTGCGGGTGCTCTATCGGTCGGTTGTAAGTGAAGCCCATGGTGGTAGTTCCTCCGGCGATCCCGCGACAGCGCTGCACAAAGAGGCGAAGATCCGGCCAAGCCAAGTGGTTCATCTCGTGCGTGGCTGCATGGCCGCAGTGGCGGATATTTATGAACGCATCATTCACCAGCAGCAGTTTCAGCAGGACCGGGAAGGCGAATTCCGATTGCGGCCGCGCATGGAAGATAGCGGCGCCGAACAGCAATACCATCAGCTTTTGCAACGTCTCGCTGAAGAATCCAGCGCGCTGTACGAAACAGCGATGCGTCCTGACCTGGACGCGATTACCAGACGCAATCTCTACCGTTTTCTTAGTGCAGCATTTACGAGTTCGGAGCGCTATGCAGCGCTGATGTCCGCGCCGCAAGCGGTGGAGCGCGCGTTGGCCTTATTTGGCTCAAGCGAATATCTCACCGACATTTTGGTCCGCCATCCGGAAGAGATTGAGACCCTGGCTGCACTTTCAAGCGGCCCTCGGACCGCCCAGCAGATTCCAGATTTGTTTGCGGGGGCTGATTCCATACAAGGGCCGAACGATTCGACGTTCGATTTTCTGTCCTCGTCGGTCTGGTCGGATGGAGACAAGCTGGCGCTACTGCGGCGCCACTATCGGCATCGTGTGTTTGCCTCGGGTGCAGCCGACATCCTGGATTTGCGGCCAGTGTATTACTCGCTGTGTAGCAGCACCCTGGTGGCCGAGCAATGCATCCGCGCCGCCCTGACCATTTCGGGACAGCCGCCCGGACTGGCGATTCTGGCATTTGGACGACTGGGAACTTCCGAGTTCGACCTGCTTTCGGATGCCGATGTGCTTTTCGTCCGTGACGAAAAGCTCGATCCTGCGGTGGCGACCAAAGCCGCCGAGCAGACCATGCAGGCACTGGCCGCCTATACGCGTGACGGAACCGTGTTTCCTGTGGACGCGCGCCTTAGGCCACACGGATCGGAGGGAGAACTGGTGGTCACTCCGGCGCAGTTGCGCGCCTACTGCGCTCAGGAGGCGCAACCCTGGGAGGCACTCACTTGTACCAAGCTGCGCTGGGTGGCCGGATCGGTTGAAGTCGGGACAGAGGCGGTGTTAGCAGCCCAAGAATGCCTGCGAAGGTATGCTAAGGAGCCGGCTTTTGGTTCCGCGGTGCGGGACATGCGACGGCGGCTTGAGGTCCTGGAGCCGCGAGAGCGAAATTTCAAAACTGATCCAGGGGCGGTTTACGACATTGATTTCATCACCTGTTATCTCAAAATTCGCCACCAGATCGAAGGCCATCAGGGCAACTTGCACGAACGTCTCGGCAGGCTCCGCGAGTACTCGCTATTGGCCGAAGATGATTACGTGCTCCTGGAAGAAGCTGCGGAGCTGATGCGCACCGTGGAACACGTGGTGCGATTAGTCGTGGGACGCTCGCGAAAAACGCTGCCGGCAACTGAGCACGCGCGGCGGATTACCGAGCGGCTGACCGCGCGCATTCTGTCCCGCGACCTGGTCGGCGGCCTGGATGCTGAGCTGGCACGCACTTTCCACGGTGTGCGTCAGGTTTTTGACCGCATAATCCGGTAGTTTCCTTTCGCCGCCCGGTTCTCGTATCATTCTGCAAAGGAGTGCCAATGGCTTCATACAACGGGGTTGCGTTGCCCAGTGATGGCGCGGCCATCACGTTTAGTAATGGAAGATTCAACGTTCCCGATAATCCCATTGTCCCTTTTATTGAAGGCGATGGCACGGGACGCGACATCTGGAAAGCTTCGCAACGGGTGTTCGATGCCGCGGTGAAGAAGGCCTATAGCGGCAAACGGCGGGTTGCTTGGTACGAAGTCTTCGCTGGCGAGAAAGCTTTCAGAAAGTTTAAAAACTGGTTGCCGGATGACACGGTCGCTGCGGTCCGCGAGCTGCGAGTCGCGATCAAGGGCCCACTGACCACGCCGGTGGGCGGCGGTATTCGGTCGCTGAATGTTGCATTGCGACAGATTCTCGATCTATATGCATGCGTTCGCCCGGTGAAGTATTACCAGGGAGTGCCTTCGCCGGTGAAGCATCCCGAACGCATGAACGTGGTCATCTTCCGCGAGAACACGGAAGATGTTTATGCCGGTATTGAATGGAAGCAGGGCACGCCGGAGGCCCGCAAGCTGATTGATTTCTTGAACAATGACATGTTGAAGAACAGTCCGAAAAAAGTGCGGACAGATTCCGGCGTGGGCATCAAACCTATCTCGGTCACCGGCACCAAGCGACTGGTGCGCATGGCGATTCAGTATGCGCTGGCGAATAATCGGAACGCGGTCACACTGGTACACAAGGGAAATATCCAGAAGTTCACCGAGGGTGCATTTCGGGAGTGGGGATACGAGTTGGCGACGGAAGAATTTCGCGACCAAGTGGTCACTGAGCGCGAGAGCTGGATTCTCGACAACAAAGATAAAAATCCGCAGCTCAGCATCGAGCAGAACGCGGCCATGGTTGAACCTGGTTTGGAATTCGCCAGCGAGGATTTTCGCAAGTCCGTCTATGCGGAAGTAAAAGGTGTTCTAGACAAGATCTACAAGACACACGGCCAGGCCGGATGGAAGAAGAAACTAATGGTCAACGATCGCATTGCCGATTCCATATTCCAACAGGTAGTTACTCGTGCCGATGAGTACTCCGTGCTGGCCACGCCTAATTTAAATGGAGATTACATATCCGACGCCTGTGCAGCGCAGGTGGGAGGCCTGGGCATCGCGCCTGGCGCCAACATTGGCGACGAGCACGCCATCTTTGAGGCGACCCACGGCACGGCACCAAAATATGCCGATAAAGACGTGATCAATCCCGGTTCGGTTATTCTTTCTGGCGTAATGATGTTTGACTTCCTGGGTTGGAAGGAAGCCGCCCGGCTGATTGAAGAGGCGTTGGAGCGCACCATTCAGCAAAAGAAAGTCACTTACGATTTCGAGCGCCTGATGGAAGGTGCGACCAAGGTCAAGACCAGCGAATTTGGGGACTACATCATCAGCAACATGGGCGCCAGATTCTCAACTGCGGCAGACTAGGATTTAACTTTTAATCGGCTGGGCATGGGTGGCATGGCTGATATCCACACACCCGCCATCGGCGCTGGAGAGAGAAGGTCAATGCGAAATAAAGTCACGATTGTTGGTTCGGGAAACGTAGGCGCTACCGCCGCGCACTGGATTGCGGCCAAGGAACTGGCGGACGTTGTACTCATTGACATTATTGAAGGTGTGCCGCAAGGCAAGGCCCTTGACTTGCTGGAAGCGATGCCGATCGAGAAGAAAGATTCCTTTATTCTTGGCACGCAGGATTACAAAGATACTGCCAACTCCGACATCGTCGTGATCACTGCCGGGGTACCCCGCAAACCAGGCATGAGCCGCGACGACCTGCTCAACATCAACCACAAGATCATGAAAGACGTGGTGGGCAGCGCGGTGCAGTATTCGCCCAATTGCATTCTGATCATCGTTTCCAACCCTCTGGATGCGATGGCGCAAGCCGCCTACAAGCTGAGCGGTTTTTCTCGGAACCGGGTGATTGGCATGGCGGGTGTGCTCGATTCAGCGCGCTTCCGCGCCTTTATCGCCATGGAGTTGAAGGTCAGCGTGGAGAACGTCACCGCATTTGTGCTCGGCGGTCACGGTGACACCATGGTCCCATTGGCACGCTATTCAACTGTGGCGGGCATTCCTATTACCGAACTGATGGACAACGCGACTCTAGAGCGGCTGGTGCAGCGCACCCGGGACGGCGGAGCCGAAATCGTCAAATATTTGAAAACCGGCAGCGCCTATTACGCGCCTTCGGCCGCAGTTACGGAGATGGTCGAGGCCATCCTCAAGGACAAAAAGAAGATTCTTCCCTGTGCCGCTTATCTGGAAGGCGAATACGGATTGAAGGGCCTATTTGTCGGCGTTCCTTGCAAACTCGGAGCGCGTGGTATTGAGCAAATCATCGAGATCAAACTGACGCCGGAAGAGCAGAGCGCGCTGCAAAAGAGCGCAGGCGCAGTGAAGGAACTGGTCAGCGTAATCGGCGTGTAGCACGAACTGCGTTGGCTTAAACGGCGTACCTTCCGAGCCCCCCGTGTCTTCGTGGTGAAATCGCCTACGTTCGCTCGATCTTTACCGAATTCACTTTCACATCTTTCTTGGGCCGGTCTTGCGTATTTCGCGGAAGGCGAGTGATCTTGTCCACGACATCCTGACCTTCCGTCACTTCGCCAAAGATGGTGTGCTTGCCGGTGAGCCACGTGGTTGCGGCAACCGTGATGAAGAACTGCGAGCCGTTGGTGTTAGGCCCGGCATTGGCCATCGCCAGTTTGCCTGGCTTGTCGAAACGATGTGGTGAGCCTTTGGTCTCGTCCTCGAACTGGTAGCCCGGTCCGCCTGTTCCATTGCCCGCCGGGTCTCCGCCCTGGATCATGAAGGCGGGGATCACACGATGGAAGATTGTTCCGTCGTAGAGCCGATCTTTGGACTTCTTGCCGCTGAGCGGGTGCTTCCATTCGCGCTTGCCTTCCGCAAGCTCGATAAAATTCTGCACGGTTTTGGGCGCGTCTTTTTCAAACAGTCGGCATGCGATTGTGCCTTCAGTAGTATCGAAAATAGCGTAGGTTCCGGGTTGCCGGGCCATGGTGCTCCTCTCCTCCTGATTTGTTATTGCTTCGGCGCTGTTGCTGGTTTGGCAGCCGGTTTCTTTGCGGCTGGCTTGCGATGCGCCGGGCTGGTAGCTTTGCGCGCGGCGCCGGGTTGCAGGATATCTACATGAACAATGCGCACTGGATGGAACGGCCGGTCATTCGGATCGCGTGCCATGGCTTCCATTTTCTTAACCAGAGCCACGCTGGCCGCATCGCACTGTCCAAAGATGGTGTGATGTCCATTCAGGTGTGGCGTTGGCACATCGGTAATGAAAAACTGTGAGCCGTTGGTATTCGGCCCGGAGTTGGCCATCGCCAACCGTCCCGGACGATCAAACGCGAGGTCCTGCCGGAACTCGTCCTCAAAGGTGTAGCCGGGATCGCCGCTGCCGTTGCCGGCGGGATCTCCACCCTGAATCATGAAATTTGGAATCACGCGATGGAAGATGGTGCCATCGTAGAGTGGCGTGTTGTGCTTGGTCACGTGGCTAACCGGGTTGGTCCAGTCCTTGGTGCCTTTTGCCAGGCCGATGAAGTTGGCAACGGTCTTTGGCGTCTTGTCTGGAAACAAAGTGCAGGTCAGAATACCGGCCGTGGTGTGGAAGACGGCGGTGGGCTCGGCCTTGGTCGCTGCCCCCGGCGTAGCTTTGCGTACGGGTGCCTTGTGAGCCGCACTCGGCTTGGTTTGGGCCAGCAGGGGAGCACTCGCGAGAACAACAGTAATCAAACTGGACAATTTGAACATTCGTAGCTCCTGACTAAATTTATTGAGCGAGAGTCACGCATTGAGGCAATGATTCAATGAGTCACTCGCCCAATCATTCAATTTTTGGCTGGTTCTTCGGCCTGCATCTTCCGGCTGACCTGCTCGACCTCGCCGAACACGCGCAGCATATTGCCGCCAACCATCTTCTTAATATCAGCAGAGCTGTAGCCGCGATCCAGCAATCCTTGTGTGATCTTGGGCAAATCGGCGGCGGAGTCGATTCCGGCAGGTAAAGCCCCGGAGACGCCGTCGAAATCCGAGCCCAATCCCACATGATCCACGCCTGCCACCTTGGCGATGTGGTCAATCTGATCAATCAGCGATTTCAGCGGCGGCCGCGGAATTTTGGCATTCCATTCTCTCTCCAACTGGTCGAATTCCGGATAGCTGAAGGGCTTTCCCTCTTCCTTAAGCCGCTGTAGAAAGGCATTCTCAGCGGCCTGACGATCCTTGGCCATCTCCTGCTCGGCCTTGCGGAAATTATCATCCACAAAAGCAGAATAAAAGTTTACGTTCACTACCCCGCCATTTTTCGCTACCGCCTTCAGCATGTCGTCGGTCATGTTGCGGGCATGGTCGCAGAGTGCTCGCGCCGACGAATGTGAGGCGATCACTGGTGCTTTGGTAACGGCGATAGTGTCCCAGAATGTCTTGTCGGAGACGTGAGAGATATCCACCATCATGCCGAGGTGGTTCATTTCCCGCACCACCTGCCTGCCAAAATCGGTGAGTCCGTCGTGGTGCTTCACTTCGGGGTTTTTGATGTCGCCAGAGGAGTCCGCCCACTCATTGGTGTTGGACCACGTCAAAGTCATGTAACGAACGCCGAGGCGATAGAAGTCTCTCAAAATGTGTAAATCATCCTCAATGGCGTGTCCGCCCTCGACTCCCATCAGTGCCGCAAACTTCTTCTGTGAGCCTGAGCGGGCGCGGACGATGTCTTGCGCGGTATAGGCCATCACCATCTGATTGGGGTGGCGCGACGCCTGCGCGTAAACTGAATCAATCAGATCGAATGCGCGCTTGGCGTAATGCCCACCGTTGCTTCTGGGATCCACCCAGATCGAGAAAAACTCGGCGCCCAGATTTCCTGCTCGGGCCTTCTCCAGATCTATGTTTCCCTTGGTGGTCGGGGTGACGCTTCCGATGTCGAAGTTTTCATCGAGAAAGCGCTGGGGGGTATCCGCGTGGGTATCGATTACGATTGCCGAATCGTGAATGCGGCGCGCCTGAGGTGAAACAGACGGGCTGTCGCCCTGAGCAAAGCTAAAAACACAACAAAGCAGAATTGGGAGAAGGCGGGTGGTTCGGGAGAACATGAGCTTTCATTCTACACGGGCAGGCTGCCAGTGTTCAGGACAGGAGAAGGTATGCCAGACGCCTGCTAATTCGCGCTGGCAGGAACTTCGGTTTGCGGCGACGCCTGGTCCGTAGTTGCGGGCGACTGCTGCCGGGATTCTCTTACCGTTGGTTCATGCAAGCTTGCGTAGCGCTGCGACACCATGACGTGGAAGACCGGCTCCCGGCGCTCCTCCGCTGCTTCGATCAGGCCTCGTTCACGCAGGTCGTAAAGGTATTGCGCCATCCACTTTCGCTGCGCGCGTGTCATGCCATGCCGGGAGATGTCCACGGTGATGCCGGCAACGTGAGATGACTCGGTGTCCCCCGATGCGGGCGCGGCGTTATGGTTCCAGCGGCGCAGACGCTTCTGCTGTTCTTCGGTGCGGACCGCCGAGTTCACCTGAATAGGCTGATGAAATTGCCGATAGTACGCGGCTGCCGCACCCTGTAAAAATTGCCGTGTCCACGGGCGGCAGAAGCGATTCTTTGGGTCGAGGTTGGGATGGACTACCAAAGTGCGGCTCTCCACAATCGGCACCAGTTCCTGTTGCTGCTTCAATTCCTGGAGTTGGTCGTCATCAGCGATGCGGGGCAGCCCCAGGCGGTCAATCTCCTCGTTTTGACGGAGCAGAGAGTCGTGCGAACCACGGATCGGAGACCGCCACGCCCACACCACGTGGCGATGGTGCACGCGCACTCGGCTGTGTCGCCGGCTCCGGTAGCGCAATGACCCGGTGCGATAGTGCAGCGAATAGGCCTGGGTGGAAGCCAAGAAGAGAAACAGTGCAAGCAGCGGTTTGATACGGCCGAAATTCCTGAACACGACCCGATCTCCAGAACTTATCTAACTGAAGTGATCGGCATTGTAGAACGCGGCTTGAGAATTTCAGCCCGACTTTTTGAAAAGATGAACCAAGAGAGGTACACGTTAGTAGGTGTACTGCCGTGCGTGCTAACGGCGGAACAGGTCGCCAATGGCCTGCTTCATGACCTCGCGGCCAACTTCTGCGATGGAGCGCGTCAGCGGAATGTCTTTGGGGCACACCTCTACGCAGTTCTGCGCATAGCCGCATTCATGGATTCCGCCGTCGCCCATGAGCGCCGTCAGGCGTTCGCGTTTGAGCGCGCTTCCGGTGGGGTGAGTATTAAAGAGCCTCACTTGTGAAATCGCTGCCGCCCCCACGAACCCGGTGTGCTCGTTGAACTGCGGGCAGACCTCCATGCAGCAGCAGCACGAGATGCAGCGCGAAAGCGGGTAGGCCTGCTCCTGCTGGTCCATCGTCATGCGCGGTCCGGGACCGAGGTCGTAGGTGCCGTCAATCGGAACCCAGGCCTTCACCCGCTTGAGGTCCTCGAACAGGACAGCGCGGTCCACCGCGAGGTCGCGGACCACAGGAAATTTCGAAAGCGGCTCCAAGCGGATAGGCTTCTCCAGCTTATCAACCAGCGCCGAGCAGGCCATGCGAGCCCGCCCGTTAATCAGCATGGCGCAGGAGCCGCAGACTTCCTCCAGGCAGTTTGAGTCATACGTAATGGGCGTGGTCGGCTTGCGGTCGCGGGTGACAGGATTCGCCGCGATATCCATCAGCGAGGAAATCACGTTCATGCCGCGCTTCCATGGCAGCTCGAACTCCTCCCAGTGTGACTTGGAGTTTGGATTCTCCTGCCGTTTTACCTTGATGATTACGCTCTTGTTATCTGCCATGTTTAGGTAGCGCCGGCGTTCCGCTGCCAGGCTTTACTTCGCCACGTCATACCGTCGCGGCCGCGGTGGAATCAGCGACACATCCACCGGCTCGAACTCAAAGCGCGGCTCATCCGCATCGGCGGCGAAATATGCCTTGGTCGTCTTGAGCCAGTTCTTATCGTCGCGCTCGGGAAACTCGGGCTTGTAATGTGCGCCGCGAGACTCGTTACGCATGAGGGCCCCTTGCGCAATCACCCGTGCCAGCTGCAGCATATTGTAAAGCTCGCGAGCAAAAACAAAGCTGGTGTTCGCCCACATCGAACGATCACTCAGGTTTATGCGCTCAAAGCGCTCCAGCATCTCGCTGATTTTCCCGTCAGTCTTCTGCAAATCATTGTTGTGCCGGATCACGGTGCAATCCCGCGTCATCAAATCGCCGAGCTCGCGCCACAGCCGGAACGGATTCTCCTTCCCGTCAGAGCGCACCAGCTTAGAGTTGATCTCTTCCTGGCGTTTTCTCTCGGCGTCGAATACTCCATTGCTCAAAGCAGCGGCTGATTTGTCCAGCGAGCGGGCGTACGCAACTGCAGCGGGGCCAGCTACAAATCCACCGTGTATACAGGAGACCAGCGAGTTGGCGCCCAAGCGGTTGGCGCCGTGATATTGATATTCGCACTCACCAGTGGCAAATAGGCCGGGTATGTTCGTTGCCTGCTTGTAATCAACCCAAAGTCCACCCATGGTGTAGTGCATCCCGGGGAAGATCTTCATCGGCGTGTCGCGCGGATCATCGCCAACAAACTTCTCGTAAATCTCGAGAATACCTTCCAGTTTGCGGTCGAGAACCTTGCGGTCGATGTGAGTCAGGTCAAGGTAGACCATGGGCTGGCCATCAACTCCCATGTTCAGCTCATAGACCACTTTATGGATGGCGCGGGTGGCGACGTCCCGAGGCACCAGATTGCCGTACTTTGGATACCACTCTTCGAGGAAGTACCAGCGCTCCTTTTCGGGAATGGATTTCGGATCGCGATTGTCCCCAGGCTTCTTGGGAACCCATACGCGTCCGCCTTCACCGCGGGCAGATTCGGACATCAGCCGCAGCTTGTCTTCTCCCGGAATCGAAGTGGGATGGACCTGGATGAACTCACCATTGGCGTAGAAGGCTCCTTGCTGGTAAAGGGCGGACTGCGCCGATCCCGTGCAGACCACCGAGTTCGTGGACTTGCCGAAGATGGCGCCGATACCCCCGGTCGCGATGATGACCGCGTCAGCAGGAAAAGTACGTACTTCCATGGTGCGGAGATCCATGGCGCAGATTCCGCGGCTGGCGCGGTTGGTGTCGAGCACCACGGAGAGGAATTCCCAATGTTCGTACTTCAGGACCTTGCCGTCCGCTTCATGACGGCGCACCTGCTCGTCGAGGGCATACAACAATTGTTGACCGGTGGTTGCCCCGGCAAACGCCGTCCGGTTGTACAGCGTTCCTCCAAAGCGGCGAAAATCGAGCAAGCCCTCCGGAGTACGGTTAAAGGGGACGCCCATCCGGTCAAGCAGATCAATGATGCCGGGCGCGGCATCGCACATTTCCTTCACCGGCGGCTGATTCGCGAGGAAGTCGCCCCCGTAAACCGTATCGTCAAAATGCTGCCACGTGGAGTCGCCTTCGCCTTTCAGGTTCTTGGCGGCATTGATACCGCCCTGCGCGCATACTGAATGCGAGCGCTTCACCGGCACGATGGAGAACAGATCCACGTGACCGCCCGTTTCGGCGATCTTGATGACGGCAGACAGACCGGCCAGCCCGCCACCCACAACAATGATTTTCGGATTAGCTGCCATGATTGAAGTCGTCGAATCCCAGTGGGTACACGGAAAATGTCACAGGATCCAGGCTCCGTTCAGATTTGCCGGCGGCGCAACCGGTGGCGTCCTTAGGAACGCGAGTATGGAAACCGTTCCCACCGTAATCAAGACCACCGCGACTAGCCAGCAGACCACGGCAAACCTCCGCCGCGCCCGGTCGCCGGCAAAGATGCCCCACTTCGCGGCGAACAGCCACAAGCCATATCCAAAGTGCCAGGATGCGGCGATGATGCCTACAAAGTAGAACGCCACTGCCCAGGGATGCCGCAGCTCATTTTGTACCTTCCAAAACGCGGCGGCAGAATTAGTGAGCAGATGGACGCCGTTAAAGCGCATGGACCAGACGTGCCAACCCATGTAGAAGAAGGCAATTGCACCCGTCCAGCGCTGGGTTGCGTACATCCAGTTTCCCGCCCAGGGATACTCCGCCAGGTTCGATTCGCCCCGGAACCAAATGTAGAAGCCATATCCTGCGTGATATGCGATTGGCAGCCAGATGAAAAACAGCTCCAGGTAGAACACGAAGGGCAGCCCGGTCAGGAAGCGAACATTTTCGTTGTAGGCTTCAGGACCATTGGTGGCGAAGGCATTGGAGAAGAAGTGCTCGACCAGAAACGCACCGATCGGAACGATTCCGCTCAGTGAGTGGAGGCGGCGCAACAGGAACGAGTGGCCTTCTCCAGCCCGCAGTGGAGCAACTCCGGACCGAACGGCGGGTGCTCTGCCTGAGGCCGTAGAACTGGCCGAAGCCAAAATAGCTCCTATGAGTTCAGGGATAAATGCGCAAACATTTTATTATGTGGACTGGAAGGCACGAGAGTCAAGGACAAGTCACGCGGGCGCAGTGTCCTAATCTGCTCAAATTAGGACACCACATCACCCGGGGTAGTGTGCGAGCATCCACGTGGCCAGCAGCTTCAGGCTGCCCTGCGCCGCTCGAACCGCTTCTCGAGACGTCCTCTTTGACGCACAGCACCTGAATCGTCGTCGTAGTCGGTGATACCGGCAATTACGGTCTCGCCTGCGCCTTGCATGCGGAAGTATTTGGTGGGTGCACTGTTTTCTATTCCGAGGAGAGCGGGAAGCACGGCGGAGGCCGTCGCGACTCCGTAGTCTAAGATCCCGTGCACCTTGAAGCTATAGAGGCGAAATACGCCAAGCGGGTAATCCGTCATCAACGCATTCGCCAGCACCCCAGCTCCGAGGGCCAGGGCAGCGTTGCGGGCACGCCGGTTTTTTCGGAACAGCGCAGCCGCTAAAAAGTTGGTACCGGCGTGAATGTAATCAATGAGGCCATGAGTTTTTGCGTCGATGATGCTGGGCATCGCGTCATCGATAGTCAGTCCGGCCATTTTCAAACTCCTCAGTTGTTCGTAAGACTGGTGCTCTATGCTGCGGCTGCTCCATCCGCCCAGGGATCGAGCACCACTTTGGTGCAGTGCTCTTGCTTGTCGCGGAAAATCTTGTACATCTCGGGCGCTTGATTGATCGACGGGCGGTGGCTCACCACAAAGCTGGGATCGATATCGCCTTTCTCGACGCGTTCAAGCAGTGGTTTCATGTAGCGCATCATGTGCGTCTGACCGGTTTTCATCGCCAGGCCTTTGTTCATATAGGCGCCCATGGGCAACTTGTCAACGAAACCGGCATACACGCCGGGCACAGAAACCGTTCCACCTTTGCGGCAGGCCTGGATGCACTGGCGAAGAACAATGGGACGGTCGGTCTCGATTTTCATCGCCTGCTTGGTGCGATCAACCAGGTACATGAAACTGTGATCGTGGGCTTCCATGCCTACGGCATCCATGCAGGCATCCGGCCCGATGTTGGCAGTCATGTCTTTTAGCGTTTGCACCACATCGTCCACTTCTTCGTAGTTGATGATCTCCGCTCCGGCCTGCGCAGCCAGGCGAAGCCGATAGTCGAACCTGTCAATTGCGATCACCCGCTCAGCGCCGAGCATGAATGCACTGCGAATGGCGAACTGCCCGACGGGGCCGCATCCCCAGATGGCAACCGTGTCGCCCGGCTTAATGTCGCAGTTTTCAGCGCCCATGTAGCCGGTGGGAAAGATGTCAGATAAAAAGACTAGTTTCTCGTCGGGAACTCCTTCGGGGAGCTTGAGCGGACCAACGTCGGCATACGGAACGCGAGCGTACTGCGCCTGGCCGCCGGCATATCCGCCCATCATGTGGGTGTAGCCGAAGAGCCCGGAAGGTGAATAGCCCATCATCTGCTCGGCAATCCAATAATTCGGATTGGAGTTGTCGCAACACGACCAGAGCTGCCGCTGGCAGAAAAAGCAGCGACCGCACGCAATCGTGAATGGGACGACTACACGGTCTCCCACTTTGAGCTTCTCGCGGTCAATCGCCCCGCCGACTTCTACCACCTCACCCATAAACTCGTGGCCGAGGATGTCACCCTGCTCCATGGTGGGAATGAGCCCGTTATAGAGATGAAGGTCGGAACCACAGATGCAGGTGCTGGTGATGCGCACGATCGCATCCCGCGGATTCAGAATCTTCGGATCCGGCACGTTCTCGACGGTGACTTTTTCTGTACCCATCCAACAGACTGCTTTCATGCTATCCTCCGCAACGCGTTTAACACTTCGGTGATTCGAGATTCCGGCCGCAGTGGCCGATCGGGATCGGCGAGACGGAGCACCGCTATCTTTAACGAACGCGGGCCGTGCGTCTGTCCCTCCGTGGTGGGTATTTCGCCGGTTTCGACCAGGGCTTTGAAGCGCCGCAGGTCTTGGCGCATTACAAAGTTCGGATACTTACCGAAGATTTTCGCAACCGCCCGCCCGACCCCGCCGGAAGGTGGGCGGAAGCGCATCATGGCTTGAATGATGGTTCCACGATTCGCGGGCGCGCTGCGAAACTCCACAGAGCCGTCAACTCGCAGCCGCGACCCGGGAAGCGCTTGCCACTCAATCACTTCGTTCGCGCGCTCAGTCACGATTTCTGCGTCCCAGGTAATGCGGGTGCCCAGAGGGCCTAGCGCAATCCATGTGGTGCGCTTGTCGCCGGATACGCTTACAGACTCAAGGTGACGCATGAAGAGCGGTAGGTTCTCAAAATTCCGCCAGAACTGATAAGCCTCTTGGGGGGAGCAGTTCACTAAGACGCTGCTGCTGGCCACGATCACTCGAGGAATGCGGTCCGCGGTGGCGCCAACATAGGCCAGAAGTCCGCCGGCAGCAGCCATAGCAACACCGGATTTAGAACGCCGCGTCAGACCGACGAGCGCCAGTGAACCTCCGCCAATCAGTGCAGCCCAGCGCTGAAATGAGCCTGCGTCGCCGGAGACGGTGTCAGCATCCCGCACTAGAAGCCCTGCGACCTGATTCATAAACGAACACCTTTCTTTTGGGAACGATCGTTTTCTTTATAGGGTCGATGCGGTGTGATGCGACCACCAAGACAAGGGTGCCCTGCTCATGCGGTTTTTCGAGCTCTGCCGGAATTTTGTGTAGTGTGGCTAAATCAGCTTGACGGGATGCGCAGAGATGCTCTTCTGCCCGGGCCTTCTGATAAACTCTCCGCGATGCCGGCCGAAGTGATTGTGTACTCTCGCAAGGGCTGCCACTTGTGCGAGATAGTGAAAGAAACGCTTTCAAAACTTGCGCGCCGTGCTAACTTCAATTGGCACGAAATTGACGTTGATTCAGACGAACTCCTGCGGCGGCAGTTCACTGACGAAGTGCCTGTAGTTTTTATTAATGGCAGGAAGGCCTTCAAGTATCGCTTGAACGAGCGCGACTTTCTGCGCAAGCTCGCGCGATGAAACGCTATTCGTCACTGCCGAGTTAATTACAATATTACCTATGCGTCGTACGCGGCTCTACGCCGATCCGCAGGGCATATTCCTGCACCGCGCAATTCTCGAGTCCTGCCGGCAGTTCGGGAGAAAGATCGCGCTGGTGGACACTTCCTGCGAGCCACGTCGCCGCTTTACCTATGCCGAATACGGTGAACTCGTCGAGCGTCTGGCACACGGGCTGGTAGGTGCTGGTCTCAAGCCAGGCGAGGTTTTAGCGATTGACCTGCCGAATTCCTGGGAATTCGCCGTTGGTTATCACGCAGCTACCCTCGCCGGCGCAGTTCCCACGCTACTGAATCCCAGTTACCGCGAGCGCGAGGTGCGTTATCAACTGGAGAACTCTTGCGCAGCAATGTTGATCAGCGACGGCTGCGTAATGAAAGGCATGAATCTTTCTGGTCTGCCCGGGTTGCGGCAGGTCTTTGCGACCCGGCAACATATTTCCGGCGCTCTGGATTTTTCTGACCTGTTGCGCCCCAGCAAGAATTCATTGCCATCGCCGCAACGGCCGGCCGAGCAGGAGGTCGCTGCCTTACCCTATTCCAGCGGCACTACAGGACTGCCGAAAGGAGTCATGCTCTCCCATTACAACCTGGTGGCAAATGTGTTTCAGGTAATCGGCCCCGGGGCTACTCCGTTTCAAGAAGATGATGTCCTACTCTGTTTTTTGCCGCTTTACCATATTTATGGGTTGAATGTGGTCCTCAACCCAACGTTGATGATTGGCGGAACCGTGGTACTCGCGCCCCGTTTTGACGTGCAACAGGCGGCGCGCCTGATCAATGAAGAGGGCATCACCGCCATGCCCTGCGTCCCGCCCATGTTGAATGCGTTTGCTCAGGCCGCCGAACGAGGCATGTTCCCCAAAGAGCACGATGTCCGCTGGGTAAAGTCAGGGGCAGCGCCGCTGGCCCCTGATCTCGCACGCCGTTTCACTGCACTCACCGGAATTCCCATCATGCAGGGTTACGGGATGACCGAAGCATCGCCGGTGACGCATGTCGGTTTCATTGAGCCGGAGCTATACCGTCCGGCGTCTATCGGCCCACCTGTAGCACGAACCGAGTGCCGCATACTGGATGAGGCTGAGAGGGAAGTCGCCGCCGGAGAACGGGGCGAATTGGTGATGCGCGGACCGCAGTTCATGTTGGGGTACTGGAAAGATCCGCAAGCAACCGCCGCGGTTCTGCGCGAGGGCTGGTACTGGTCCGGCGATATTGCCAGCCGTGACGCCGATGACTTCTATTACATTCTGGATCGCCGCAAAGAGATGATCAAGTACAAAGGATTTCCCGTAGCGCCCGCCGAAGTGGAGGCAGTGCTGCTGGAGCATCCTGCCGTGCGCGATTGCGGAGTGGTGGGAAAACATGATGACGGCGCCGGCGAATTGCCCTGCGCCTTTGTTGTATTGCGCGAGGGGTACGCAGCCGACGATCGCATGGCGTCAGAGCTTTGCGGCTTTGTCGCCGAGCGCCTCAGCGGATACAAGCAGCCCCGCGAAGTTCAGTTCGTATCTGCGATTCCGCGGACTCTTTCCGGCAAGATCCTCCGCCGGGAGCTGCGAACCCTGGTTTCATAAATACAGAAACAGAGAAGCCTCTACTAGCTGGCCGTCCCTTGGGAACGCAGGGCAGTCAGGGTACTTCCGTCACTTTGTAGGTCGCCGGACCGCCAATATCCTTCAATATGGGTCTCCCGATTCGAGCTAATGATGCTCATGCCTTCACAGAGCACTCATCCCAAAGTGTGTTTCTTGATGCCGGTGGCGGCGCGGCTCTGCTACGCCGCGCTGCTGCTAATGACATCAATTTACTGTTTGTTGGCCTATTTGCCGGATACCTATTACGCCTTCATTCAAGCGCCCTTCCAGCGCTGGCTGCCCTGGTTTATTCGGCTGCACCCATATCTTTACAGCGTTCTCGTCCTCGTGCTCTGTCTTTCCCTCTTGAAGGAGCGGCGCGAAAAACAATCACGCCGATTGGCGATCGAGTTTGTCTGTTTTAACGCCGGAGCGACGCTCTACCTTCTTATCTCCCGGCCTTTTTCTCATATCGGAAACAACTCCCAAAGCTACATCTGGAGCTTGGTGTTGCTGGTTCCAGTGATCCTGATCGCGGGGATTGATTATGTCGCTTATTGGCGGAATCCAATAGCCAGTGAGAACTGGTCGGGGCATTTGGGATTTGTCCCGCTATTGATCACTGCGGCAGCTATCGGCGTTCTGTATCCGGCGATGTCCTTTTTACGGTTTCTACAGATGGGGACGCCCTTCCAGTTCAGCCAGGTGGATCTCATGGCCTGGTTGGCAGCAATTTGCGGTCATTTGATTCTGTGCGCCTTCGCAGTGAGCCTAGTCAACCTCGGCGAATCTATCGGAGCTCGTACCAGGAACGCAGCACGGTTCCGTTGCTTCTCCTATCACCTGCTGGCTTGGTTCGCGCTGCAGAGAATTTTCCAGAATGTAATTCTGGCGACAATACCCTTCAATTCCATCGAAGCAAAAATCTATTCTGGGATGATGGCGTTGACCCTCGTGATGTTCTTTGGTGCTCTCCTGCTGAGGCGGCAAAAAGTAAGCATTGCAGCAGGAGCCACATCCTCAGCGGCTTGGACCTTGCGAACGAAGGTCGCTCTTGCCCTGGCACTTTTGGCAGCCGCTTACATAGTCCCCGCAATAATCGGGGTTGTTGACTGGAATTTTCTGCTGGAAAAATTGTGGTCACTCGTCCTCTGGTCGTGCGCCTTGGGATTTTTATTCGTGTACTTCAGGGTGCGCAGAGCGGGGGGCTATCCCATCTGGCTGCTGGTCTTAATCGCGGTACTGAGCCCACTGACCTATTACTTGCTTTTTACACAGCCGACGGGGACCGCTGCTTCATCACCGCCGGTCAAGGCGATGACCGATGCCATGCTGCGGCACTCGTACTATAACGCGTCTTTCCAAGTGGTCAACGAGATCTGGACGTCACCCCAGCAAAAGCCATGCGACGAGCTCTGCCAATTTCTTCTTACCCAAACCAATGTGCCGCCCAGCGCTACCGTCATTCCACCTGAGGTCAATCTGGTGGATCAGTTGTCGCCGGCGCGCGGGCCATTACCCAACGTCTTTATCCTTGTCGTAGATAGTCTGCGGCCCGACTACCTCTCCGCCTATAACCCCGCTGTGCACTTCACTCCCGAAATCGGCAAATTCGCAGCCGAAAGCACCGTAATGCGGAAGGCGTTTACACGTTACGCGGGCACAACTCTCGCCGAGCCCTCGATCTGGGCGGGCGCCATGCTTCTGCATAAGCACTATATCCAGCCGTTTCACCCGGTAAACAGCCTGGAGAAATTGCTCGATACGGATGGCTACCAACGGTTCATCAGCGTGGACACTGTGTTGCGACTGTTGCTTCGCCCCACTCCTGACTTAGTTCACCTCGATGAAAACGTGATCAACTGGACTGACGAAGATCTTTGTTCCACGGCAGCCGACGCGGAATCCAAAATCTCACGGCTGCACGTTCCGGGCCGGCCGATTTTCATGTATGCGCAGCCGCAGAACATTCACGGAATAACGCTGGGACATCTCCCGCCAGAGCGACAACCCAAAAAAACTTATCCCGGTTTCAATGCGGTCGTCGCTTCAGAACTGGAGCGGCTCGATGGTTGCTTCGGAGGATTTATACGCCATCTGAAATCCTCTGGGCTGTATGACAACAGCATCGTCATTCTTACGGCCGACCACGGCGATGCTTACGGAGAGTTCGGACGCAAAGGCCACGGTTTTGAGATGAATCCATCCGGGATGCGCATTCCATTAATTGTTCATCTGCCGTTGTCCATGCGCAGTAAGTATTACTGCAATCCCGACAATGTCGCCTTCAACATGGATATCCCGGCAACTCTTTATTATTTGCTGGGACACCGTCCCATTGTGAACGATGAGAGGTTTGGCAGGCCTTTATTCACCGGGTCTCAACCAGAGGCGTCTTCGTACCTTCGCAACAACTATCTGCTGGTCTCAAGCTATGGCCCTCTCTATGGACTTTTGGGCAACGACGGCCGCACGCTCTTTGTCTCGAACGCCCTGGAAGGCACAAATCAATATTTCGATCTGGTTAAAGATCCGGGGGCGGTGGTCAATCGTCTGGATGACCAGACCCTGGCCAAAGAGCAGCAACTCACGCGCAGCTACGTCCAGCAAATCGCGGATTTATACCACTTCAAGCCTCGGCGGCACACCCTGGCGGAGTGGCTGCTGCATTAGCGCGGTTACTTTGGCGGGCTTTTCCGTCAATTCCAAAACCGGGTAAACTGAGAGTGCCGGTTCAAATCCGGCGATTCGCCACAGCCTCGCGGAGAGGTGCGTGAGCGGTTGAAACGATCCGCCTCGAAAGCGGACATACCTGAAAGGGTATCGGGGGTTCGAATCCCTCCCTCTCCGCCAGCACCTTTGATTTCTGCTGTTTGCAGTGCCTGAACATTCAGGTTGCTGAGGGACACCTGGTGCCTTCGCAGGTCCGCGCTCTTATCCACGTTGATCTGGGTACAATCTGGTCATGAGCAACACCGACTCCACTCCTACGATATCGCTTTACGGGTTCTCTGACGCAGCAACGGCGTTTGACCAACGGCACCCACAATGGACAGCGGTGATGTCCCGTCTCGGAGAGGTCATAGATTTGGCATTCACCCGCACACAGGTGATGGATACTTCGATAGACAAGTTTGTGTACTTCTACGGCTCACTTGTGGCGGAAGACTTCATGGAACTCTTCCTCATGGCAGCGAACGGATACGGTTACGGAGCCATGAAGCTACTGCGCTCGATGTACGAGCACACCATTACGCTCAAGTACCTTCACGACCACCCTGACGAACTTCAGACATTCTTTGATTTCGACCGTGTCCAACAGTACAAGCTGATGAAGCCAATCTTCGACACATTCGGCGATGGTTCGCTGCCACCGGACATTGTGGCGGATACAGAACGCAGGTACGCGGAGGTTAAGGCCAGATTCATGGTGAAATCGTGCAAGTCCAAGACTTGCGAGGAGAAACGAGTTGGGCACACGTGGAATAAGTTGGACTTCGTTTCAATGGCGAAGAAGACGGGAGCTATCGGTTCACTGATAGTGCCCGGCTACTTCTACCCGCTGCGACACGCTCACAGCACATCTCGTGCGATGACCGAGCGACTAGAAAAGGGAGAGGGGCATTTGGGCTTTAGCCGGGAGTCGCAGCCCAAAGAAGCTGACGAAGCACTGATGTCGGCACACAATTGCCTACTCGTGGCTCTGGAGGTTCAGGAAGAGCGGTTCAAGATTGACGGTCTGCAAGCGGCCATTCAGAAGGCACTCCGTGATTGGGCGTTGATTTGGTCTCCAGAATCGCTTGCCTAGTTGGAAGCGGATTCTGCTAGGGGAGTCTGAACTCCGTGACAATGGGGCGAATGAAAACACTAGATCGCAACGTATTGATCGAGAAACTCCTCGTGACGAAGCATCGCTTGGAATGCGCCTTGGATAGGTTCTACGGCCACGACGTCTCGGGTAACCAGGTCGCTCTGGAGGCCGAGGTTCTTGATATTGCTCTTCCCATTCGCGTGTTTGTTCATCATGTGCCGGACAAAAAGCCGCCCTCGCCGTGTTTGCTGCACCAACTCGATTCTGAGTATTGGAAGAGGCCGATTCACTTTAAGCCGCTGATCGCGCCAGCACGCGGTAGGTTACCGTCCGGTGAGCAATGGATGACTGTTTCCATCCCCGTGAATCTCAGCATCGGGGCCAGCGGAGCTGCGTTTGTGAGATATAAGAGGGGTTCAGATGCTGAGGCAAAAGCGCCATTGAGAGACTGGTGGCTTACCCCATGCTGGGACAGCGGAAACAACAAGGTCTCGAATAAAGATATCGTGCTCGCAATGGCGAACAAGGAAGGTGGTGCCCACGTCGCTGCCGATCTAAGCGCGAAATACGAGAAGGCAAAAGGGCAGGGCCGCCTCTCTATTGGCGAAAAGTCAATCAGTGACATCGCTAGACTGGGCAGCTTGCTAGGAATCGCTGGAGATGAACTGTTGGAATACTTGCAGGAGAATTTCCCAGAATGCGCGTAGAAGCGCCTTGAGCCTTTCCCCCCACGCGAAAATACCCGCGCAATCGCTGGGACAGTAAGACGGCGACCATGCTCGACAATGAAATCTGGTGGCGGTTTCGGTGCGATGACTGCTCGTGCGAAATAGGTTAGGGCTGGCTGCTTGACTCCAGGCAGTGCTGAAATTACGGCGATTCACCTATGGATTTCACAGGTTGCGAGTTGGTAAAATAAGCTCGAAGTCGGAACACTATCAGGAGGTGAAACATGAAGAAGTTGGCCAGTTGGCTTGCTTCCTACCTTGTGAAAGCGTCCCGATGCAGGTTCGAGCAGGTAGCAATCGGGATTTGATTCTTCCCGCGACTGAGCTACGGGATTTTGCTATCTTGCCATCGGCTTAAGACGATGCATCAGAGTTGTACCGTTGGTGACTTCTGCCAGGGTCACGCCCTGCGTCAAAGTTAAGCGCAGATTTTGGAGACTCGCTGCCTCCTGACAAGAACAGTGAACCAGAAGGAGCTTTACGGAGACCGAACTTGCGAACTCAGCCGTTGTGGTAGGCTCTGGCTCCCGCGCTAGGCCAGTGCGGGAAGGAGCTGGCACCCACCGTTAAGGGGCCGCAGTCAACGTTCGCAAAACGAAAACCGCGGCTCTGAAATTGTCTCCTCTCCAGCGCCTTCTCCGGTGGTCCAAAAGTGTGCCCGGTGTGCCCGGTCGGTGTAGGGCTGCATATAACGTATGCTTTTTGTAATATTGAAATAAATCTGTAACCCTATATTGTTGTGATTTCAGGAGCTTTATTGAATCCCTCCCTCTCCGCCAGACCTTTAGTTCCAGTGTGACGCGCCGAGGTGCCGGCCTTAGTCATTACGTGATCCGGTGCGGGCAGTCGCAAGGGAGGCCGCCGGTAAAGCGTCGGGCACTTCTTCTTCCGGCTTTATCACTACCTCGAAATCCGCGCCTTCCCACTCATCTGCCTGGTGCCAATAAAAGGTGAAGCAAACCCGCGTGTCGGCAGGAAGGTCCTTTGTGGGTAGGTCCACGACGTAGGTACCCAGGCCGAAATCGAGGGTATTCGTATCCTGAGCCGTTGCCCAGCGGTCAGTGCTCCAGTGCACCAACGCGGGCTTGAGCAACGAAATGCGTAGAACCTTTCCCCGCATCATGGAGGAAGTTTTATTGTTGTAACGCCACTCACAATGGATTGCGGCCATCTTTTGGACTTGATAACGCTCTACGGTTTGAGGCGGCTGATCGAAGACCTCGCCTTCCAGAAGGGAACGCCGAAGCTTGATGTACTCGGCATGGGCCCAAACTAACGGACAAGCAGATCCAGAAGGCCTGCCGAGAAATAGCTCTCGCTTGGGGATGTCCGCTGAGTCCCAGATTTGTTCCGGGATCAAATGATTGCCATTTGTGAAACGTTCCATCGCAGCGAGGAGAGACTCGGCTGCTTCCGGTTTCCCCGCAGCTAACTCGTAATGGCCCCGCTCCCCTGTAAGCAGCGGCCAAAGCCGGCCGATGCCGGTTCCGTCGAAAGGGGAGCCGTCTTCGTGTTCGCCATAGCCGTCGCCGTTGTACCGATACCAACAAGATCCCTGGGGTAAATCCACCCGCAGCAAGGCATCAATGACCTTTACAGTATTTAGAATGCGCGGATCATCCGGTGCGCGCAGGCCAAAGCGCACGAGTGCCAGGGAATCCGGACTAATAACGTGCGCAGCCGACTTGATAGTCTGCGCCGCAATACGATTCTTGATCAGAACCAGACCGGCGATGGGCCCAGCCGCAGTTCCTGCCTCCGGGGGAGCGATCCGCACGTAATAGCCATCTACGCCGAGGTTACGAGCCAAATCGCTGTCCTCGGCGTAACACCAGCGCTCTACGTTATCGTTCCAGATGTCCGCAGTGTCGCGGAGATACTGGGCGGTAGCTGCCTTTCCTGCCAACTCGGCGATGTCTGCCGCGGCGAGCAATGCCGCGATCTCGGTGGCTAACGTGAACGGAGAGTATCCCGCATCTTCCTCCCATCGGTCCTGTTGGGTTACCGGACCGGTGCGCACCAAGTAGCCTGCTGCTTTACCGACCATGGGCCACCAGCGATCCATGCGTTCCATCTTGTCGGGAGCTTTACGGCGGATAAGATCGACGAGCAGGATGGGGAGCGCAGTTTCGTCCATCTGGATGCCATTCCAGTATGGTTCGCCATTCAGCCATAGGTTCTGCGCCCAGTTACCCTCCGCTTCCTGTGTGGCCTCCAGATACCGCAGCACGCGAAGCGCATCGTTAACGGCTCCGGCAGCGAGAAAACCGCCCGCGACCTCGACTAAGTCCCTTGGCCAGACCAAGTGGTAGCCGCCAAGGTCGTCGTCCCCCTTGTTGAATCCCCACGGGATAGAAAGGCTGGCAATGGTCCCTCCCAGAAAATCCTTTGATTCATGGGACCGTAGAATCGCCGCGCTGGCCCTATACAAATCGTGTTTACGACTCTCACGATCGGCGGGGAAGAGCGTGGTGTGCCAGTTTTTCCAAGGGGTCACATAGTGTTCACGAACCAGATCGTAGTTTTCGAACAGGCTGGAGGCGGTCAACTGGCCAGCCTCGTAAGGGGTTGAGCCGAATCCAATGGCTACGAAAAATTCCCCGTTGCAGGCGGCAAGGTCGATCTCTCCCGTCAGGGCAACGTTTCCGTTCTCCGCCCGAGTGTATTCCCATTGCATTTCGTAGTGCTGCGAGAGGTCTTGCCAGCCGTCAGAGACACCCACAAATCCAACCGACATTTTTCGCCAGGGAACAGAGCATGCTACCGCCAGGCTCACGCCGTCTCGTTGGGCGAAAAGCATGGGTGAACCCTTGTATTGTCCGCACCAGGCAGTATTGCCGTAGCCGTAGTTGGCCAAGTGTGGAGCTAGAAGAGAGTAGAGATGGTAATCCGAAAGAGCACCTTGCAACGGCAGAAAACGAACTTTCTGCAGGACCACATTGCGATAAGGATCAGTGAGGACTTCCTTCTTTATTTGATAGCGTCCGTCAACCGATGTATTGGTCAGGCAGTGCAGTGGAATTCCGGGTTCCCAAGGAATACTTTCGAAGGTGCAATCTCTCTTTTCTTCAGAAAAGTACTGCTTTCCATCAGTAACAAGAAATCCCTGATCGCGTGTGCAGGCTTGATCCACTCGTGGGAAGTAAATTTCATTCAGGATGCCGTGACTCAGGGTGAACCAAACGCGGCTTTGCGCTACCAAGGAGGTGCCCACTCCGGTCTTGGAGCTTGAGGTCCAGCGCGGCGGAATGCCGGGCCAACCTGGCGCAATCCGTTCCTGCCCAATGTTCATGTGCATGTAACCGTTGATTCTACTGACCGAGGGCTTGTGCCTGTTTCCCTCCGCTGCGCCGTGACCTCAGCACTTGTTACCGTCAGCAGAGAAACAATCAACAGTACGCTGTACCCCATCCTCCCGTGCCACCCCCGACTCCAAACTACACAATTTTCCAGTGCACAAGGAGGATACCCATACATAGTTCGAAAGCCAATCCTTACAGGGTTATGGGGAGGGACTCGGCACTCCGCTTCCGGAGCTGGGGGATCGCCTTCTCATCCTTCGGTAGAACAGCCCTATGCCGAGGCCCAGGGCGAACCCTGCACCCGCCGCGATGAGCCCGTCGCACACCTTACAAAGTGGAGGCCCTGGAACGGCCGGGTTGTTGAGGCACTGCCCTCCTATACAAATCTTGACTATAGTTTGCGACAGGCAGCGACCCGCAAATTGGAAACCACATCCCCACTCGATGGTTGTTAATAGAGGAAACTGGGGATGTGCCGTCGCATGAAACGGGACCAAACACACGGAGGCGACTGTGAGAGTGGTATTTACAAAAGCTGTCCTTCCCGCCTGGTCAGTTACCGTGACCCCGAAGGAGAAGGTTCCAGCTACCGCTGTGCTGGGCGTGATCGTCTGACTGGTTGCGCCAGTGTTCCACTTGAATGTGTAAGGAGGAGTTCCGCCGGTGGCTACTGCCGTTAGAGTGACCAGGTCGCCCTTGCAGGCGGATTGCGTTCCAGTTATTGAAACTTTCAGGGGGGCGGGGGTGATGGTGACGGTTGCTTTCTCCGTGATGAAGTCAAGGACAGTGGTCGTGCAGATGTTACCCTGGCATACGGTGTAACTGGCGCCCGTCTGCGAGGTGTTCGTGGTTGTGGTATTAATCACCGCGGTGCAAGTCCAAGTCCAGATTTCACCAATATCCAGCAAATTATTGTGGTTTGAGTCTCCGCCACTAAAAATCACCGACGAGCATTTATCGTCCGACGGCTTATCTACCGATAACGCGTGATGACCTTGGCTGTTATCGAAGGTATAGGTATAAACCACGGTCAGAGGGGCGGAACCCGACGAGGGGTTTGCTGTCTTGCCGAAAGTTTCCTGAGCGAGTGCACCTCCTGGGTGCAACAACACGGTCGCTGTCACCAGAATCACCAAAGCGCAAATACGGTTCATTTTGATCCTGCCTAGTCTGCTCAGAGAGGCTGAGCCATCAGTAACTCCTAAAGATAGGGACCTGGACCTGGCCGCAAAGGAACCACGCGCGCGCACGTGTGGCGGAGATGAACTGAGCTCCGCATTTCTAGAAGCTGAATTCGGAGTGTCGTCTTGCTGAACGCGGCAACCGTTCCCCACCAGCTTACACAACCACTACAACCGCAGCAATTGTCACGGCCCCGAACCGGCTATTGCGAATATTTAACCACTAGGATAGATTTCGTCACTTGGTCTGGCGCACTTCGCATGATCTGTTCCGGTCCCTTGGCTTGCGCAGTGGCATGGCGACTGGGGATTTCAGGAGAGGAGCAACATGGTTCAAGCGGTGGCGCACGTTACCCACAAAACTCTTACCACCTTGGATCTGGGCATCATCGGAGCGTATTTCGCGGTAATTTTTGCCATTGGCCTTCATTTTGCGCGGCGTGAACGCACCTCCACGGATTATTTTTTGGCGAGCCGAAATATCGGTTGGTTCGCCATTGGCGCGTCTCTGTTTGTATCCAACATTTCTACCGAGCACTTCATCGGACTTGCCGGGTCGGGCGCCACCACAGGGCTTGCCGTCGGGCACTTTGAGTGGCTGGCGTGCCTCATCCTTTTAATCCTGGGGTGGGTGTTCGTTCCGTTTTACTTGCGTTCCAATGTCTTCACCATGCCGGAATTCCTGGAGCGACGATTTAGTCGCCAGTGTGCTGTTTACCTCGCGGTAATTTCCATCCTGGCGTACATATTTACAAAGATCTCCGTCCACCTGTACGCGGCGGCAGTGGTACTCGAAAGGGTCGTGGGATGGAGTCCTCTTACCGCGGCGATCATTCTGGTTGTCGCTACTGGGATTTACACCATTGCCGGTGGGCTTGCCGCGGTCATTTACACCGATCTGGTGCAGACTTTGATTCTGATTAGCGGGGCGGTAATCCTCAGCTTTATTGGATTACACCGGGTGGGTGGCTTCGCGGGATTGCGCGCAGCGCTGCCTCCTGATTATTTCCACATGATCAAACCAGCAACTGACCCCGAATTCCCGTGGACGGGAATCTTCTTGGGCGCTCCTATTCTAGGTATCTGGTACTGGTGTACCGACCAGGTAATCGTGCAGCGCGTGCTCTCCGCCAAAGATGAAGGCCACGCCAAAGCCGGAACAATCTTCGCCGGGTTTTTGAAGATTCTGCCCGTGTTCATGCTGGTGCTTCCGGGGATGATCGCGCTCGCGCTTTATCGCGATCTTTTTAAGATCGGTCCGGACGGCCGGGTCCTGAACGGCGATATTGCTTATCCGACATTAATTATCAATCTGCTGCCGCAGGGCTTAGTGGGCTTGATGATAGCGGCCTTGCTGGCCGCACTGATGGGCGCCATGAGCTCGGTGTTTAATTCGGCCTCTACTTTGGTGACGCTCGATTTTTATAAGAAGCTCCGTCCCCAGGCGTCGGAGCACCAACTGGTAAGCTTTGGACGCGCAGCCACGGGCATCATGGTGGTTCTCGGCCTGCTTTGGGTGCCATTCATTCATCTGATCAGCAGTCAGCTGTACATTTATCTGCAGAGCGTGCAGGCCTACATCAGTCCTCCCATTACCGCGTGCTTTATTCTTGGCATCCTCTGGACGAGATTAAATTCATCGGGCGCGATTTCTTCTCTGCTCACGGGGTTCGTCTTGGGAGCAGTGAGATTCGTCTTCGAGATATTGGACCGGGCGGCGGGAGGCCATCGTTTCGCATCACCCCTGGTTCGCTGGATTGTTGACATTAACTTTCTTCATTACGCTATTTTCATGTTCGTGGTGTGTTCGGCGGTGTTGATCGTGGTAAGCCTGGCAACCCCCGCCCCAGATCGCCGCAAACTTGCTGGCCTGACCTTTGCGACTGTCAGCGACAAGCTTGATGTTTCGGCGATGGACCCCAGCCTGCTTCGGGCCCAGTACAAACCGGCTGCTGAAACTCAACGGGAACATCGCATCAATTTGATCTTTACCTTCCTGCTAATCGCGACCGTAGTGGGTCTGTGGGTTTACTTCCGTTGAACAGTATGGACACGATTCTCAGCCTGCGGCCGAACGTCACTCGCGATGAGGCAGTGCGCCAGATGTCTGCTGGGATTTCAGGGTTGTTGCGCAACGCGTATCCTGGACCGCTCCGCGTGGTGTCGGATTTCTATCTTCCATTTCGAGTTTTTCGCACCGAGATTCGAAACGGCGCCGGCAGCGATTCCCGCCTTATTGGCATAGACGTGGTGAACGGCAGCCTAGACATTTTCAGCTTTGGGCGCGATGCGCCAGAGACAATTCGCGTCCAAACCCGTAATCGGGTCGCCCCTGTGCTGAATGACGGAGAGGCTCAATACTTGCTGGTGGAAAAGATCCGGCGCGTTGTCTTTCGGCGTGGCTTTTTCCGGCTCAGAGACTTCTCGATCGTCGCACAACCCATTCAGGACCTCTACGTCCCTTATTGGGCAGGCTTCTCGGGACGAGGCACGAGCGCTCATATCACTGTGCTCAATGCAGTGCGCCGCCGTATCGAAGGTGGCAAAGTACGCCAGTTGTTGCACGGGTGGCTCGTTTCCGAGGCTCTGTAGAAATAATTCTCTCGAGACTTACGCTTTCTGTTCGGCACGCCGCCGGCGGAAGAAGGCCTGCAGCAACTTTCCACATTGCTCGGCGAGCACGCCGCGCCGAACTTCTATGGAGTGATTCAACTGCGGGTGATTGATCACCGAGAGCACCGAATGGACGGCGCCAGCTTTGGGATCATCAGCGCCGTACACCAGGCGCCGTAAGCGGGCATGGATCATCGCGCCTGCACACATCGCGCAGGGCTCGATTGTCGCATACAGCTCGCAATTGAGGAGGCGGTGGTTACCTAGAGCGGCGGCCGCTTCGCGCAGGGCGACAACCTCGGCATGCGCAGTGGGATCGAGGTCGCGCAAATTGCGATTTAATCCGCGGCCAACCACCCGGCCCTCAAAAACCACGACCGCGCCCACGGGGACTTCCCCTGCGTCCAACGCGCACTGCGCCTGGCGCAAAGCTTCCTGCATCCATACCTCATCGCCGGAGTCGGTCTTCATTGGGAAAGGTAGTCATTTTAGTCGGTTAAAGGCATCCAGCAGCAAGTCAGTATCTTTTTACCGGGAGCAAACCCCGGCTCAAGCAGCTGGTTCTAATGACCTGATTGTTCAAAGATCGACCCCTGTACCTTTGCGCCAGAGGCGGGGAACTTTTCGGAGGAAATGCATGAAGAAAGCATTAAGTTTGAGCTGGATTCTGCTGCTTGGGGCTGCGGTGGCGATCGCGCAAGATCAGGGTACATCGTCCTCAGGCAGTGCCAGCGGCAGCGCTAGTCAGCCCTCGGCTCAGGGTTCGCAATCCACCCCGACGCCAGACCAGAATCAACCATCCAACCCTAACTCATCGGCAACCTCCCCCAGCAGCAACCAGACGCCGGGGCAGAGCACGCCTTCAGGCCAGTCCGCAGATCAGAGCGGCATGGCAGCTTCATCCAGCGGTCAGAACAGCGTTCAAGGCTGTCTGCAAGGTTCGAACGGGAGCTACACTCTGGTTCAGGACACCACTGGCACCACCTACACCGTCACGGGCGATACCAGCAAACTGGCTGAGCATGTTGGACACGAAGTTCAGGTGACCGGCACGTCGGCTAGCGGTTCCGGCAGTTCCGCCAGCACTGGCACCAGCTCTGCGAATGGCAACACCATTCAGGTGAGTGACGTGAAGATGGTCTCCGATCATTGCGCGTCATCCTCCTCGAGCTCACCCTCGGCGGGCATGAGCAGCGGAGCAGCCTCCACCGGTTCTGCTGCCGGAGAGACCAGCCAAACCGCGGCTGCCAATCAGCCGTCTTCGGCCTCGACTCCGTCAACTGCGACTCCGAGCGATCAGAGCGCGAATTCATCTGCTGCTTCGTCCAGCGCTGCCAATCCGTCGGCCTCCAGCACTGCTGGTAGCCCGTCGAATGCGCAGCCTGCCGCCGGCAGCAATGCCAGCACGCCAAGCGCCAGTGATCAGAGTGCCTCTGCCGCCAGCTCCAGCCCGAGCAGCAGTACTCCCAGCAGCAGCGATCAGAACGCCGCCGCCGCGAGCAGCAGCACTCCCAGCAGCAGCGATCAGAACGCCGCCGCTGCCAGCAGCAGCACTCCCAGCACCGACCAGAGCGCTGCAGCTGCTAGCGATCAAAATGCCGCCGGCACCCAGACTGCAGAGAACAAGCTTCCCCAGACGGCTTCTCCACTGCCGTTACTCGGGCTGCTTGGTTTCGGCTCCCTGGCCGCTGGTGTTGTGAGTCGTAGAAAGAAGTAACGCTACAAACGGCATTTAAATGCCGTCAGGGCCCCGGCCCGTTAAACGACGGGCCAGCTAACTGCTCGAACCGCAGACGCTTGGGATGCCAGAAGATCGGCGAAGCGAGGGCGGTTCGGGCAGTTCTTATTTTGGCGGGAATGGTAAACTGGCTTCGTGGCCCTTACATTCTCCAACCTGCTACGCCGCGTCTTGATGGTGGACCTGCTCAAGGGTCTCTCCATTACCTTCCGCTACCAGGATCCAAAAGAGATCTATACCGAGCAATATCCGCTGCAACGGCCCAAAGTGGCTGAGCGTTATCGTGGGGCGCCGCGGCTGAATGTCAACGCGGACACCAATGAGACTCTCTGCATAGCGTGTGACTTGTGCGCGCTAGCCTGTCCTGAGCACCTGATTGTAGTCAGCAGTGAGCGCAATGCAGCTACCCGACGCAAGGAACTGACCACCTTCACCTACGACCTGAGCCGCTGCATGTTCTGCGGCCTATGTGAAGATGCTTGCCCGACCGACGCCCTCGAACTCACTCAGGATTTCGAGCTGGCCAACTACACTCGTGAGGGCGCTATCTGGGACCGCCAGACTCTGGAAAAAGGTCCGCAGCCCACCGTGTACACCCGGTAATCGGTGGTAAGGTCTCTCCCCCATCGCTTTCTGCTTTTTGTACCAATTCTGTTTGCCATTGCCGCGAGTCCAGTTCAAACCACCGCTGAGCCTGCCAAGGCTTCACAGACCGTACCCCAAGCCCCTGAAACCCGCATCACTGCCGAGCAAGCGAAGGAACTCTTTCGCTCGGTGGATGAAATTCTCAAGTTTGCCAGCCAAGACACCGGCCTGGCGCTGAGGCACGAGGTAAAGCGGGCTTTGGTAAACCGCGAGCAGGTCGGCAGCTATGTGAAATCACGCTTGGAGACGGATGAGGATGCCAAACGCTTGCAGCGCTCCGAACAGGTGCTAAAGAAGTTCGGATTGCTGCCGCGCAATTTTGATCTCAAGACGTTTCTGGTCGCGCTGCTTCAGGAGCAGGTAGCCGGCTACTACGATCCGAAGACCAAAACCGTGAATCTGCTCGACTGGATTGAAGCGAACCTGCAAAAGCCGGTGCTGGCCCATGAGCTCACACATGCCCTGCAGGACCAGGACTTCGACCTTGAAAAATGGGAGAAGAATGGGCCCACCGTAGAGTGGAAAAAAAGCGCCGACCAGCGGGAGCCCGATGAGGATGAGCAAAAGGCCGCTCGGCAGGCGGTGATCGAAGGCCAGGGAATGCTGGTGCTGATTGATTACATCCTGGCGCCGACAGGCAGAACGGCCACCGAAGTTCCAGAGATTGCCGATGCCATGAAAGCCGGTGTCATGGAAGGCTCGCCGCTTTTCAACACTGCGCCTCTTTACCTGAAAAATCTGCTGCTTTTCCCCTATCGTTATGGCCTGGACTTTGAGCGTGAGCTATTAGCGAGCGGCGGTCAGCAGGCAGCGTTCGCGGGAGTGCTCCGCAATCCGCCGGTGAACACGCGCCAGATCATGCAGCCGGACGCCTATATCTCTGGAGAACGCCTTCCTCGCCTGCCCTTAGCCGATGCGAAACGGGTGCTAGGTACAGAGTACGAACAACTGGATGTGGGTGGTGTCGGCGAGTTTGACGTCTTGGCGATGCTCGAGCAGTTTGACGATGCGGATGCAGCAAAGTCGCTCGCGCCAGAGTGGCGCGGCGGATACTACTACGCCGGACATTCGAAAAGCTCAGCATCCGGTTCGCTCGCGCTGCTCTACGTCTCGCGCTGGACGACGCCTGAGCAGGCGATGCTATTTGCGCGAGCCTATAGGAAATCCCTAAAACAGAAATACAAGACCATAACGTTGGCGCAGATGCCTCAGGCTGCAACCGCGCCTTCGTCCGCGGCGATGCCGGGCGCGACCGCGACCACGGCAACTCGTTGGAATACAGAAGAAGGCCCGGTCTTTGTAGAGCACCGCCAGAATCTGGTGATAGTAATGGAGAGTTTTGACGAAGCCAGCGCCGCGAAGCTACGTGCTGCCGTGCTGGCAGCGGATGCCCAGTAGGGATTTTGCTCTCAGCATCTCTGGCGTCCTGGGTTTGCGACGCCGCGCATCGTCAATCTACACTGATTTTTAACAGAGGTGCGCATGGGCAGGTTCCGGAATGTTTATCTGGAGATTGCGGCCATATTGGCAATTATGTCCTTAACTTTATCTTTTAGCTCGCAGGCCAAAGAGCAAACTTCTGGTCCGCCGCCAACGCGGCGTGACGATGTGGTGGACGTCCTTCACGGAGTGCGGATTTCCGACCCTTATCGCTGGCTTGAGGACCAGAACAGCCCCGAAACGCGATCCTGGATAGAGGCGCAGAACAGCTATACCCATTCCATCATTGACCGGCTACCCGGGCGCGATCACTTGTCTGCTCGCCTGGGGCAGTTGATGAAGATTGACAATATCGAAGTTCCCGTCGAGCGCAATGGACGCTACTTCTTTCGCGAGCGGCGCGCCGACCAGGACCTGTTCGTGATCCACATGAAGCAGGGAGCCGAGGGTAAGGATGAGGTGCTCATTGATCCGCATCCCATGAGCCCCGACCACACCACCAGCGTGACCATTCTGGACGTCACGGAAGATGGAAACGTACTGGCGTATGGCGTCCGCCGCGGCGGCGCCGACGAGATGGAAGTTCACCTGATGGATGTGAGCCAGCGTCGCGACCTGTCTGACCAGCTGCCGAAAGCGCGTTATTTTGGAGTGTCATTCAAACCCGACAAGAGCGGTTTGTATTACTCGATGATGGGCGAAGATGCTCCCCACGTTCGCTACCACGCTTTGGGCACGGATGCGAAACAAGACGCCGAGATCTTCGGCAAGGGCTACGGCCCACAGAACATTGCCGTAGCCGATGTCTCCGAAGACGGACGTTATCTGGTCATCCAGGTGTTGTACGGCGCGGCGGCCGATAAGACCGACATTTTTTATCAGGACCTCTCGAAAAAAGCGCCGATCGAACCTTTAGTCAGAGACATTGACGCGCGCTTCCAGGCAAATATCGGCGGCGACAAGATCTTCCTGCAGACGAACTGGAAGGCCCCGAATGGCCGCATCCTGGCAGTTGACCTGCATGACCCGGCGCGCGAACGCTGGCGCGAGATCGTGCCGGAAACGAATTCAGTGATGGAGAGCTTCGCCCTGGCCGGGGGCAAGTTGCTGGTCCGTTACCTGCATGATGTAACGTCTCAGGTGAAGGTCTTTGGTGCGGATGGGCGTCCTGCAGGTGAGGTGAATTTCCCTACGCTCGGCACTGTCAGCGAGATCAGCGGGCACTGGCAAGGCGATGAGGCGTTCTTTGGCTTTAGCTCGTTTCATGTTCCACTCACCATCTACCGTTATGCCCTCAGCTCAAGTTCGAAATCTGAATGGGCACGCCTGAAGGTTCCGCTCGAGAGCGAGAATTTCGAGTTGAAGCAGGTCTGGTACGAGTCGAAGGACAAGACTCGCGTACCCATGTTCCTGCTCCACAAGAAAGGTCTCAAGCTGGACGGGTCGAATCCCACCTTGATGACTGCGTACGGCGGTTTCAACGTAAGTTACACTCCGCAATTCAGCGCCACCGCTGTGCTGTGGGCAGAGCACGGTGGGGTGTTTGCCGTGCCCAATCTCCGCGGTGGTGGCGAGTTCGGCGAGAAGTGGCACCGCGCCGGCATGCAAGCCAATAAGCAAAATGTCTTCGACGACTTCCTCAGCGCCGCCCAGTGGCTGATCTCGAATCGTTACACCAACTCCTCCAAGCTCGCGATTGAAGGCCGCAGCAATGGCGGCCTGCTTATGGGGGCAGCGATCACTCAGCGGCCCGACCTGTTCAAGGCTGTAATTTGCGGGTACCCCCTGCTGGACATGCTGCGCTACCAGGATTTTCTCGTGGCAAAATTTTGGGTGCCGGAGTACGGCTCTGCCGCCGATCCGGAACAGTTCAAATACATCTACGCGTATTCCCCTTATCAGCACGTCGAAAAAACGACAAAATACCCAGCCATCATGTTTGTAAGCGGAGATTTCGATACCCGGGTGGCGCCATTGCACGCGCGCAAGATGGCGGCCCTCATGCAGTGGGCGACGGCCGGATCGTCCAATCCCGTTCTGCTGCATTACGACACAAAGGCGGGGCACTCGGAAGGCAGGCCGGTAAACAAGCAGATCGAAGACGTCACCGACGAGCTCAGTTTCTTGATGTGGCAATTGGGCATGAAGCCGTAGCCCAGCTTTTTATTTCAATCTTCAGGAGGAGATTTGCCGGAAGCAGAAATCGGCATCATTGGTGGCAGCGGCCTGTATGCCATGCCGGGATTGACCGATACGCGAGAGCTTCGTGTGGATACTCCTTTCGGCCAGCCATCAGACGCCTACATCTTAGGCAAGCTGGACGGAAGGGCAGTGGCATTCCTGGCGCGTCATGGACGTGGCCACCGCATCCTGCCAACAGAGTTAAATTTCCGGGCCAATATTCACGGCCTAAAACAGCTGGGTGTGGAACGCATAGTTTCCATCTCCGCAGTCGGATCTTTGAAGGAGGAGCACAAGCCGCTGGATTTCGTCATTCCAGACCAGTTTTTCGACCGTACTACCAAGCGGGTATCTACCTTCTTTGGAGACGGAGTTGTGGTCCATGTTGCACTGGCCGATCCAGTCTGCCCAGAGATGTCCCACGTCGTGGAAACTGCTTGCAAGAAAGCGAAGGTGACGGGCAAACCAGGCGGAACGTATCTCTGCATGGAGGGGCCGCAGTTCTCAACCCGCGCCGAATCACAGGTCTATCGAAGTTGGGGGATGGACGTGATCGGAATGACCAATCTTCAGGAAGCCAAGTTGGCGCGCGAGGCGGAGATTTGTTACGTCACGGTGGCTATGGTCACTGACTACGATTGCTGGCATCCTACGCACGATTCGGTCACCGTGGACCAAGTGGTCGCTGTCCTGCTGAAGAATGCAGAGAATGCCTGTAAGGTCGTTCGCGAAGCGGTAGCTGCCACACCTAAGACCCGCTCATGCAAGTGCGGTTCTGCTCTGGCACACGCGATTTTAACCGAGCGCGACAAAATTCCCGCCGCTACGCGCAAAAAATTAAAACTGATTTTGGGCAAGTATCTCGATTCGCAGGGCAAGGCGGGTCAACAGAAATGAGTGTGCTTGGAGTCGGTTCCATCGCCTTTGACACCATCGCTTCGCCTTACGGTAAGGTGGAGCGCGTGCTCGGCGGTTCGGCAACATACTTCGCCCTCGCAGCCAGCTATTTCACAAAGGTACGGATCGTTGCGGTGGTGGGCGACGATTTTGCCTCTGAACACGAGCAAGTTCTCCGGCGGCGCGGCGTAGATACCTGCGGTATTCAGCGCGCGAAGGGCAAGACCTTCTTCTGGGCGGGCGAGTACGGCGCCAATGTCAATGAGGCCAAGACTCTGGTGACAGAGCTCAATGTCTTCGAGCAGTTTCATCCGGAGGTTCCCGCCGGCTACCGCGACACCGAATTTCTGTTTTTGGGCAACATACAACCTACTCTCCAGGCGCATGTGGGACGGCAAATGAACGGCGCGAAACTGGTGGGCGGCGACACCATGAATTATTGGATCAACCACACGCCGCGAGAGCTGGTGGAAACTATTAAGGTCTTCGACGTGCTGCTGATTAACGACGCGGAGGTTAAGGCGCTGGGCCATGAATCCAGCCTGCCGCGCGCCGCTCAGCGAGTGCTGGCGATGGGTCCTCAGGCGCTGGTTGTTAAACATGGCGAATACGGGGCGACCATTTTCTTTCGCGAAGGAGCTTTCGGAATTGGCCGGCATCCCTTCCGCGCTCCTGCCCTGCCTATTGAAGAGGTTCACGACCCCACCGGAGCTGGCGACTCCTTTGCCGGAGGATTCATGGGCTACATCGCTTCCCAAGGCGAACTGAACCGCGAAGTGCTCAAGCGCGCCATGTTCTACGGAGGCGTGATGGGGTCATTTGCCGTCGAACGCTTCGGCACCGAGAGACTGCAAAACCTGACCAGTGAGGAGATTCAGGGGCGATTTCAGACATTTCGCGAACTCACCCATCTGGAATGAGAGTGGCTAAAAGCGGCGAGTCCGGTGAGCAGCGGAGTGACGTCTCGACGGTCTTGATTCTTGCCGTTCTCGTTTCCTTGTTCAGTTTTCTATATTATTTCCGTCACAATCAGGTCCTGCTCTATGGCGACGCAGTAGCGCACATTAACATTGCTCGCCGTGTCTTCGATTCGCTGACTCCAGGATGGAAGCAACTCGGCACAGTGTGGCTGCCGTTGCCGCACATCCTCATTATTCCGTTCGTGATCTCGAACCAGTCCTGGCACACGGGCTTCGGCGCTTCCTTTCCCTTCATGATCGCGTACGTTGCTGGCATGGTCGGCATATTCCGGCTGGTGCGGGACGGATTGGCAGCCTTAACTCGGCCGGGAAATGGCCCGGCCACACCGGGAACTCGTCCCGCGCGGCTCGGAGACCCGCACTATCTCGCCGCGTGGTTTGCGGCGGCTTTATATGGCGTCAATCCCAACCTTATCTACCTTCAAAGCACGGCCATGACTGAGTCGCTCTACTTGGCGCTGTTTATTTGGGCGCTCGTCTTCTTTAGTGAGTTCGTGCGCTTAGTAAGAGCAAATGATTCGGGCAGAGAAGAACAAGCTAGCCGCTGGTTAATGTGGTGCGGCTTATTCGTCGCCGGCGCGATGCTGACCCGCTACGACGGCTGGTTCCTGGGTTCCGCATTGGCCGTCATATCAGTCGCAGTGGTAGTCGGTAGAGGGCGATTGGGTAAGCGGGAATCGAAGGAGCCCAGAGGATTATTGGTGTTTCTGGTGCTGGTAGCGGCCGCTCCAGCTTTCTGGTTGGCCTATAACGCTGCTATTTACGGCAACGCGCTCGATTTTGTGAATGGTCCCTATTCGGCACGTGCGATCGAGCAGAAAACTGAAAGCCGAGGCGAGCCTCACCATCCTGGTTATCAAAATATCCGAGTGGCAACAACCTATTTCATAAAGTCCGTCGAATTAGATATAGGGGAAGGGAATTGGTCGAAATTCTGGCTTGTGCTGGCGGCGGCGGGTACTTTGCTTGCCGTGTCTGCAATTCGGAGCCTCAGTATTTGGCTGCTGCTATGGTTGCCGCTGCCCTTTTACGCGCTCTCGATTGCCTATGGCGGCGTGCCGGTTTTTGTGCCGACGTGGTGGCCATTTTCGTATTACAACCTCCGCTACGGACTGCAATTACTTCCGGCCATCGCAGTATTCTCAGCGGTGACACTCTACTTCCTGGTTACTCGAGTGCAGTCCCGCCGCTGGAAAGTGGCCGTTCCGTTTACGGGTTTTGCCCTGCTGGCTTTGAGCAACGCCCTGATCTGGCGTGCGCAGCCGGTCTGCTTAAGAGAAGCGATTGCGAACTCCCGCACCAGAATTGGGTTCGAGAAGTCATTAGCGAAAGAGCTGGTTCGGTTACCACCATCTTCCACTCTGCTGATGTACATCGGCGACCACGGAGGCGCGCTGCAGGACGCCGGCATTCCGCTCGGGCGTGTGATTCAGGAAGGCAATCACGGCGATCCCAGGCAGTGGGGGAAGGAAGGGATGTGGCAACGCGCGTTGCAGGCCCCGAACCGCTACGCTGATTTCGCTGTTGCTTTTGACAATGACCCGGTGGCCAAGTCGGCCCAGGAGCATCATCTTCCAGCGCTGGTAGTTATCCAAACCACTGGCCAACCTCGGGCAACCATCTATCGCACCCGGCAGCTTATCCGCTGACGTTGGCAACTCGAACGGTACCTTGCCCGTTACCTCAGTTCCGCGGGAAGTCAGAGAGTCGGCAACAGCCGATGTTAAAATCCAGCCCAAGCTCAGAATATGCGCAGATTGTGGGAGATCTTCGGCCCGAGGATGGACATGGCTGCCATCGTGGCGCAGACCATCATGCGCCTGATTCTCGCGGCGATACTGGGCGGAGTCATCGGCTTAGAGCGGGAAATCGCACACAAACCTTCCGGACTGCGCACCAACATGTTCATCTGTTTCGGGTCGGCGTTCTTCACCATTCTTTCTTTTGAGTTGGCCAATCAATATCCCGGCGACCACACTCGCATCGCGGCCCAGATCATTCCCGGAATCGGTTTCATCGGCGCCGGCTCCATTCTGCACTCCCGCGGTTCGGTAGTGGGACTCACGTCGGCCGCCACCCTGTTCGTAGTTGCATCGGTGGGAATGGCGGTGGGCGCAGGACTGTATCTGCCTGCTGTTTTCGCGACCCTGGTGATTTTGCTCGCCCTGTACACGCTTGGACGCCTGGAATCAAAGTTCCAGGGTAAGGGCTCGTTCACGAGCTATAGCGTCATTGGAGAGAGCGCGGAAAACGTCATCGCCGAATTGAACCAGATCTTGCAGGATGAAAATCAGAGCATGTCATCGGTCAATATCACGCGCATGAACAATCAGGTGCGGGTGCAATTCTCTATCGAGGCTGAGAGGAGCGAACACCAACGGGTGTTACAGCGCCTGCGGGAATCAACCTTATTCCGTGGCGTCGAATGGTTGGGGACGGCTGAGCGCGAATGAGTTCTTCCCCTGATAGCCTGAATGCTGCCATTCCATTCGTTAAAGCCAGCGCCTGCGGAAATGATTTTCTGGTGATTGATGGCATGCATGCCCGTCCCGATCTCGCGGCCCTAAGCCGGCGCCTTTGCGATCGCCATAACGGGGTGGGTGCGGACGGCATAGAGTGGCTCTTTCCCGCGACCGATGCTGATGTGCGCGCGCGGCTGTTTAATGCTGACGGCTCGGAAGCCGAGATATCGGGGAATGGCACGCGCTGCGTTGCAGCCTACCTCGCGGCTGAGCAGCAAAAAGAAAAGATGCTGATCCGTACAGGAGCGGGCCTGAAGGCCTGCACTCTGGTGAGTCACAAGGGCTGCGAGTTTGAATTTGAAATTGATATGGGCGAGCCGCAAGTAGGCGACGAATTTCCCATTAAACTCGCCTTTCGCGAAGTGCGGGGAATTCCGGTCTCAATGGGAAATCCTCACTTCGCAGTGTTCGTGCAGGAGTTTGCGCCCGGATGGCAGGGCGAAGCGGCGGAGATCGGGAAACATCATGACTTCAAGTATGGGATTAACGTTGAATTGGTGAAGCTTGGTAAGAACGGCGATCTGCAGGCGCGCTTTTTTGAGCGCGGAGTGGGAGAGACACAGTCGTCCGGCACCGGCTCTTGTGCGTCGGCAGTTGCGGCAATCTCTGCCGGGCATGCCCAGTCGCCCGTCAGAGTGCACACCCCGGGCGGGACACAGACGGTTCGCTGGGAAGAGCGCGTGTTCTTGCGGGGCCCGGTACGGCTGGTCTGCCGGGGAGAGTTTTATGTCTAAAGTATTACTTTAAGGTTGCAGCAATGAAATCTCGCGACTCAAATCCGCTTGAGCAACGCGTCAAACCACCTGCGCTCCGTCCGGGTGACACGGTGGGCATCGTCGCCCCAGCCAGCGATTTCAAGCGCGATCAGTTTGACGCCGGGTGCCGAGAGTTGCGGCGGTTGGGCTATCAGCCTTTTTACCTTCCATCGATTTTTGAACGTGACCAGTACTTTGCGGGATCGGCGAAGCGTCGGGCGCGTGAAGTGGAGGAGATGTTCGAACGTGAAGAAGTGCGCGCTATTGTGTGCGCACGCGGCGGGTACGGGTGCAATTACCTGCTGCAAGAAATTGACATGGAAATCGTTCGCCGCCACCCAAAAATCTTCGTCGGATACAGCGACGTAACCACGCTGCTTACCTGGTTTTCAGACGCTACCAATCTGGTTACATTTCATGGCCCCATGGTCGCCAAGGATTTTGCCCACGCAGATGGTGTAAACCTGGCGTCATGGAATGTGCTCTCAGGCGCCGGCCAGCGCATCGAAGCTGCAGACAACGCGAATGTGCAACCATTGGTTGAAGGTACGGCTGAAGGCATCTTGTATGGCGGCTGCTTGTCGATGCTGTCTGCCTCCTTAGGGACGCCCTACGAAATCCAGACTAACGGAACCATTTTGTTCGTTGAAGATGTGAACACCAAGCCATTTCAGATCGACCGCATGCTGATGCAGTTGAAGTTGGCCGGCAAGCTCGATAAGGTGCGCGGCGTCGTCTTCGGTGAGATGCTCGGCTGCGTCCAGCCGGGAGAACAGCCCTACAGTTTGCAGGAAGTCGTATTGCGAGTGGTCGGTGACCTGGAAATTCCAGTCGCATATGGATTTCCCTCGGGCCACGTCTCGGGAGACAATCACACGCTTCCGTTTGGACTTCAGGCCGCGCTGCGCGTGGATAAAGCCAAAGCCCAGCCGGTGCAGTTGAGCTTCGAGTCTCCCGTTGTTTCGCGATCTGAAGCCTCAAAGTCCATTAAGGCCTCGGTAAAAAGATGACCAAACACATCCACCTCATCGGAATCTGTGGCACAGCCATGGCCTCATTGGCCGGAATGCTCAAACAGCGCGGGTTTCAGGTGACGGGATCCGATGCTGCGGCGTATCCCCCAATGTCCGATTTTCTTGCTGAAATGGGCGTACCTTTGGCGCAACCCTATGCCGAAGGAAATCTAAATCCCAGGCCGGACCTGGTGGTGGTCGGCAACGCGATTTCCCGCGGCAATCCAGAGCTTGAATTCGTTCTCGACCAGCGCATCCCCTTCTGCTCGCTCCCGCAAATACTGCACGATGAGTTTCTGCGTGGACGCGAAGTGATCGCCATTGCCGGTACGCATGGCAAGACAACTACCACTTCCATGCTGGCGTGGATTTTTAAAGTGGCTGGCCAGGAGCCATCATTTCTGGTGGGCGGTATTGCCGAGAACTTCGGCAGCAGCTTTGCGCTGGGAGAAGGCAAACACCTCATTATTGAAGGCGACGAATACGACACCGCATTCTTCGACAAAGGCCCGAAATTTCTGCACTACTTTCCGGATTCACTCATACTCACCTCCGTCGAATTCGATCATGCGGACATCTACCAGGACCTCGACGCGGTGAAGACCGCGTTCAAGCGACTGGTGAACCTGGTACCCCGGCGAGGAAAGATCGTGGCGTTCGGCGGCAATGGCAACGTCACTGAATGCACAAAAAAGGCATTTTGTCCGGTCGAGCGTTACGGATCTTTCGGGGACATTTACTGGAAGGTTGAAGACCTTCATATGGAGCCGAGTCGAACCTCCTGGTCTGTGCTGCGTGACGGCAAACGCTGGGCGGACTTTGAATTTCCGATCGCCGGTGAATATAACGTGCTCAATGCCACCGCAGCAGCGGCCATGGCCGCCGGTTATGGCATCGAAAAGGACACGATTGCCGAAGCGCTAAAAACCTTCAAAAGCGTAAAGCGGCGGCTCGAGGTAAAGGCTGAGGTCAAAGGCGTCACCATCATTGATGATTTCGCCCATCATCCTACCGCCATTTCGGAAACGATTAAGGCGCTGCGCTCACGCTATCCGGGGCGGCGGCTATGGGCGATTTTGGAGCCTCGGTCGAATACACTGCGCCGCAACGTACTGCAGAATGAACTCGCCAACAGTCTGGGACTAGCTGACGAGGTCATCGTCGCACGCGTGTTCCGCCCGGAGGCGATTCCCGCCAGTGAATGTCTCGACTTACCAGCTGTCATCGCCCGCATCAACCGCACCGGGAAACGGGCGCGCACGATTCCCGACGCCGACGCCATTGTGGCGCAAATCGGCGACGAACTGCGCTCCGGGGACGTGGTGGTCATCCTGTCGAATGGCGGATTTGGCGGCATCTACGAAAAGCTGCCGCGCCGGTTGCAGTCGCTCTCTGCGCCGGCCAAAACCCACACGTGATCCGCACCTTCGCTATGTTGGGATTCTGGGCGTTAGTAGTCCCTTTTGCTGCGCTGGTCGGATTTCCCTGGACCCTGCTCACCGGCGAAATTGATCTGCTGTACTGGCTCGGCACTCGCATCGCCTGGGCCGGAGTGCGGCTGGCTGGTGTGAAGGTGAAGGTGGTCGGCCTCGATCGCCTCGACCCTCAACGGACATACATCTTCATGTCCAATCATGCGTCAAATTTAGACCCGCCCATCCTGGTGCCCCTCATTCCGCGGCGAACGTCAGTGCTGGTGAAGCGGGAATTGTTTCGTATTCCGATCCTCGGCCGCGCCATGCGGTTGGGCTCGCTGGTGCCGGTTGACCGTAGCAATCGTGACAACGCCATCGCCAGCCTCCGCGCGGCCGCCAATGTACTCGCCCAAGGAGTGAATATGACCATTTTTGTGGAAGGAACGCGCTCGCCGGATGGCCGTCTCCTGCCGTTCAAAAGGGGTCCCTTCCATCTCGCCATGGAGAGCGGCACACCTGTGGCGCCGGTCACCATCGCCGGAACCCACAATCTCATGCCAAAGCGCCGCTGGAGCTTGCGCCCTGGCACCGCCACGGTTACTTTCCACCAGCCCATTGATCCAACTCAGGTTTCCGATCGGGAGGAACTTATGGCCGTTGTCCGGGAGCAGATTCAGAGGGCGCTGCCCGAAGAATTTAGTTGAAGAAATGGCTTCTTGCTTCTACTTTTTCTCGATTAACCTGGCGCTGAGTAACGCGCCATCGCGGTCGTCGTGCAGCTTAATGGGAAATACAAGAACGTTCCACGTCCAGCGTGCAGCTTTACGGGGCAGGTGGGGCAGGCCACGGAAGCCGCGGTCTATGTAGGTTTCTCGAGTGTCGACGACGGTGCGGATGATCTCTTCCCAGTCCCCACGCAGTGCGGGAAACTGCTCGAAAATATTACGTCCAATAAACCAGGACCGCTTGTGATTGTTGAGCGCTGCATAATAATCGTTCACATACTGCCAATTGCCATCGCGGTCGACGATCTGGATGACCATGTCGTCTCCCATGGACATGCTGATACGCGAGTAGTAAAAGTCACGCGCGTCCACCACTACAGGCTTGCCTCGCCGTTTGGCCTCGAACGAGCGCAGGGCGGCCACCAGGTCATCCACTGAACTATTGCCCTTCAGCAGTTGCATGTCCGCGATGCCGCCGAAGCGGTGCTCCAAGGTTGCAGAGAGAATGATGATGGGCACGTGCGGACGCTTCTCGCGCAAAGTTTGCGCCACCTCGCTGCCGAATTTGCCGCGGCCGAGGTGATAGTCGAGCACGGCGATGTCAATGTCCTGCAGCTTGGCTTCGGCTTGCTCGATGGAGGATGAGGTCACAACGTGATATCCCTTGCGGCGCAGGATGGTCGAGCGCAGCAGTAAATTCTCTTCCCGGTCGTCGAGCAGAAGGACACGGATGGGGCCCGGCTCTTTGCTGGCCGAAATTTGGAGGCCCTCGGTCATTTATGGAGTTGGATGCTACAGGAACAAGTCACCCTTATACGTCCTTTTCTTCGCCTTTTCCGCCGCCCCTGATGGCGCGTGCCAGTTCCGGCAGGCGATTGAATACGGCAACACAACGGAGCCACAACTTGTTATCTATTGCGGGGTAGCCACTGACCGTTTTGCCGGCCGCAACATCGTTCGGTATGCCGCTTTGTGCGGTTGCAATCGCTCCATCGCCGATCTTGCAATGTCCCGCGACGCCCACCTGCCCCGCCAGAATTACATTGCTCCCAACGTCGGTTGAACCCGCAAGACCCACCTGGGCGCATAGAAGTGTGTTCTGTCCCACGCGTGAGCCGTGGCCGACCTGCACCAGGTTATCAATGCGTGTCCCGCGCCCGACCCGCGTTTCGCCAATACTGGCGCGGTCCACACACGCATTGGCCTGTACCTCGATGTCGTCCTCCAGGACCGCAGGGCCAGACTGCACGATTTTGCGCCACTTGCCTTCGTTGTCCTTGGCAAAGCCGAAGCCGTCTCCGCCGATTACCACGCCGTTTTGCAGCGTCACGTTATCTCCGACCCGGCAGTACTCGCGCACCACAGCATGCGCATGCGCGAAAAAATTGTTTCCAATGCGTGCCCCGCGATAGATCACCACGTGCGGCAGGAGAACGCAGTTTTTTCCAATCACCACATCCTCATCAACCACCACATAAGGCCCGATGGCGGCATTCTTACCGATCTCAGCAGAGTCGTGGACGAACGCCGTGGAATGTACGCCGGCGGGATATTTAGGCGGCCGGTAGAAAAGCTCGAGGGCACGGCCAAAATCCAGATAGGGATTGCGGGATCGCAACATAGAGGCGGCGATGGCAGGAAAGTCCTCAGCCACAATTACGGCCGATGCCTTCGTCTTGCGAGCGGCCTGTGCATAACGCGGATTCGCTACAAATGTGAGCTGGCCCGGTTGCGCCGATTCGAGGGGCGCAATTCCAGAAATTTCTGTTTCTGGTGAGCCATTCTCCAGGCGCATGCCTAAAGACGAGGCGATCTGTCCAAGTTTCATGGGGCTACATCCTCTTGAGCGAAGTGGCGATTGTAATTCAGCGGCGCTATGCGGCACAGGTGGTCTTTGCGAGAACTTGTTGCTTGCCAGCTACTGCTCGAACATCGGGACCTGGAGCTCTGGGGCAACGTGCTTACGGCGGCGTGCCTTGGAAATGCCGACAACTCCTAACACGGTGAGTGCGGAAAGAGCCGTTCTTGGAATGAACATGCGCTGCGTGTTCGCTCGAACGTCCGGGGGATTGACTAAAAATCCTTCCACGCCGACCAGGGCCAGGTCATTGGGCATCATGCCCTCGATGACCTCGTTATCTTTGAAGCGGAGCCGCACCCACAGTCCTTCGGTGCGGGGTCGAGTAGCGAAAGTCTTGCGCACAGGCGCGCCTTCCGCAAAGTCGCGAACGAAGTAAACAACCTTGATTTCATGCAAATCAATGGCGACCAGGTTACCGGCCGTGTTCAACATCTCCAGCTTGCCGGCCACGATAAAGTTGGCCGGCGCGACGTGGCCATTGATGGTGTCGCGGTCCATCTTGCGGACAATCACTTTTTTATGCGTTGAAGGCATGGTTCAAAGCCGACGATTACGGCGCCTCCAACTCAGAGGTGCGGGGCGGGAAAGGACTGCTTCCGCCGGGCTGGTTTCGCCGCTCAGGATTGTCGCATTTTTCCTGCTCCGGCGCGTAAATTGTGGCGCTGGATGTAGCCAAAGCGGTAACGTTGTGATATCTTCATCAGTTTGCCGCGCCCCGTTAGGGAAGTCTAAGTCCATTTATTCAAGTAACTTACAGGCAATCGGGGAGTCCGGGCTACCAAGACCGGAAACGGGTTGGGCCGGGCCTAGGGGTGTGCGCGGGTTGGCAGCCACTCCGGGCGAACAATAAAGCATGGCGGACTACATTTACACCTTGGAAATCCGGCTGACCCCAGAGCAGCAGCGGGGCGTCACCCTGGTGCAGGACGTGGCCAGGGCGGCGGAGATCAATGTTTATCTCACCGGCGGGGCCATGCGCGACATCATCAGTGGCTTTCCTATCCGCGACCTCGATTTCACTGTTCAAGGTAACCCGCTGCGTTTGCAGAAAGACCTGGAACGCGCCGGCGTGGTAGTGCAGGGGGTGGATGACGACCTGAAGACCCTCTACCTATTGCTGCCTGGAAACGTGCGAGCTGAGATTTCGATGGCCCGCTCCGAGCGCTATGAGAAGGCAGGGAAGCCGCCGGTCATCTCACCCGCTACTATCGCCGAGGACCTTCGGCGCCGTGACTTCACCGCCAATGCCATGGCGCTCTCGCTGAATCCGGGTTCCCGCGGTTTGCTGCTGGATCCATTTAACGGCGCGGCGGACATTGAAGCCAAACTGCTGCGGATCCTGCATAACTATGCCTTCGTAGAAGACCCTTCGCGATTGATTCGCGCCACACGATTTGCAGCGCGCTTTCACTGGCCGCTCGAAGAGCGCACGCAGACACGGTACGACTCAGCCAAAGAAAATAAATATATCGAGCACATTAGCGATCGCGCCATTGGTTACGAGATCGAGCAACTGGCCTATGAAGACGACCCTCTGCACATCATTAAGGCTCTGGAGAAAGAAGACTGGCTGAAGGTGCTTAATCCTCACTGGAGCACGTCGAAGGTGGATACTGCCGGCCTGGCACAGTTGAGTAAGCTCAAGCAGCAGATGGGCGAGTTTGGCTATTCCTCAATAGACACTGGCCCCGCGGTGCTTCATTTCCTCACTCGGCGGCTAGGCAGCCGTGACATCTCCGACATGCAGAAGCTGATTCCGCGCCGTGACCTGGTTGAGAAATGGCGCCGCTTGGACGATGACGCCCGCGATTTGGGGAAGAGACTCTCTGGAAAGGAAGCAGCTACTCCCTCGCGCGCCTGGGATTTACTTTCAAACGCGCGGCCGGAGACCATTTTGTTCTTTGAACTCACGACCCGGCAGCAAGCAGCTTCCCAGAAGATTAAAAATTTCTTCGGCAAATGGAGGCAGGTACAGCAGAAGATTCCACTGGCAGAAATGGTGGAGCTGCGCATCACGCCCGCCATGCCGGAGTATCCCAAGATCGCCGATCAGGTCTTTCACCTTTTGCTCGATGGCAAGCTGCGTTCCCGGACGGAAATTCTGAAATTCCTCAAGCCGCTGGCTCCACCTCCCCCGCCACCGCCTCCGCCACCTCCCAAAAGGGGTCGCGCCGCTAAGGCACAAGTGACACCCGTGGCCACGCCACCGGCAGCGGCAGACGCGGGCAAAAAGGGGAAAGAATCCGGGAAAAAGAAGGGAGCTCCGGCTCCAGCGCAGGCGCCAGCTGCCGCGGCTGCGCTTACGCCCGGCCAGAAACGACCGGCTGCAGAGGCCCCTAAAAAGCCGGAGTCCAGACCGCCAGTCGCTGCCAAGGCGAACACCAAGGCCAGCCCGAAGCCGAGGGCTAAGCCTGCCGCAAAGCCTGCCAAGGCCAAGGGCAAGGCCAAGAAGCGCCGATAGCATTCCCACCGCATGTTTTCCACGAGGTGTGGATAATTTGCGTGTCGCGCACGCCCGTCGTTCCCCGTAGAATGTAAGTACAGAATCCCACAGCTCTGATGTCCCAATTCATCCATCTTCACCTGCATACCGACTATTCGCTGCTGGACGGCGCCTGCGATGTGGACAAGCTAGTCGCCCGTGCCAAGGAACTGGGTATGCCAGCCGTGGCCATGACCGACCACGGAAACATCTTTGGCGCAGTCCATTTTTACAATGCGGCAAACAAGGCAGGGATCAAGCCGATCATCGGTTGTGAACTGTACATCTGCAAAAAAGATGACCACCGGGCGGCTCCTGAGGGCGACACTTACAACCACCTGCTGGTGCTCGCGGAAAACGAACAGGGCTATCGCAACCTGGTGAAGATCACCTCCGAAGCTTCCCTCCACGGCTTCTACTACAAGCCGCGTGTGAGCAAGAGATTTCTTGCGGAGCACAGCGCAGGGCTGATTGGCCTCTCCGGTTGTTTGAAAGGCGAAGTCGCAGAGCGGCTCACGGAAGGGAACTACGATGCGGCCAGGCAAGCCGCTGGTTCCTTCCGCGAAATCTTCGGGCCACAGAATTTCTTCCTGGAAATTCAGGACCAGGGCCTGGAGATGGAAAAGCGCATCCAGCCCGGACTGTTGCAGCTCAGCAAAGAGCTGAATACACCTCTGGTCGCCACCAACGACAGCCACTATCTTTGCGAAGACGACGCGCACGCCCAGGACGTCATGGTTTGCATTCAGACCGGAAAGTCCATCCAGGACACCAACCGGATGAAGTTCCAGGGGACGGGGTTCTTCGTCAAAAGTTACGACGAGATGTACCGCGTCTTCAAGGACACCCCGGATGTTCTTAGCCGCACGGTTGATATCGCAGCGCGTTGCAATCTGCGCCTGGAGAAAGTTGGCAATCCGTTTCCGCATTTCGAAGTTCCGCCCGGTTTTACGCTGGACACCTACTTTGGGCATATCGCGCGGGAGGGTTTTGCGGGTCGGCTGGAGAGTTTGCGGCAGTTTGAGGCGCGTGGGCAGCTCAAGAATTCTTTGGCGGATTACGAACAGCGTCTTGCCCGTGAAATCGGCATCATCCAGCAAATGCAGTTCGCTGGGTATTTTCTTATTGTTTGGGACTTCATCCGCTATGCCAAAGAACACAACATTCCTGTGGGCCCCGGGCGCGGCTCGGCGGCCGGTTCGCTGGTCTCCTACGCCATGGGGATCACCGACATAGATCCGCTGCAACACGACTTGCTGTTTGAGCGCTTCCTTAACCCCGAGCGCGTGTCCATGCCGGACATTGACATTGATTTTTGCATGAACCGACGGGGCGAGGTAATTGATTACGTCACCAGCAAGTATGGACGCGAGAACGTGGCGCAAATCATCACCTTCGGCACCATGGCCGCCAAGGCCGCGATTAAGGACGTCGGCCGGGCCATGGATATCCCCTATGCGGAAGTGGACCGCATCGCCAAGATGGTGCCGGCGCAGCTCAATATCACTTTGGAGAAAGCGCTGCAGGATTCGCCTGCGCTGCAGGCCGCATTTCAGAACGATGCTCAAGTCAAAGAGTTGATTACCACTGCCCGGAAGCTGGAGGGTTTGGTGCGGAATTCCGGTGTGCATGCTGCCGGAGTGGTGATCTCGCCGCGCCCACTGACCGAACTTGTGCCGCTGCACAAGACCAAGAACGATGAAATCGTCACCGCCTTCGACATGACGGCGATCGAGAAGATGGGCCTGCTCAAGATGGATTTTCTTGGGCTCACCACGCTTACCATCCTCGATGACACCATCAAGCTGATTGCGCAGACGCGCAGCGAGCAGGTCGCCCTTGAGGGAATTCCGCTCGAGGATGTCGAAACCTATGAAAAGGTATTCCACAAGGGACTGACTTCGGGCGTCTTTCAGTTTGAATCACACGGCATGCGGGATGTGTTGCGCCGCTACCAGCCCAACTCCATCCAGGACCTCACTGCCTTAAATGCACTGTATCGGCCAGGACCGATCCAGGGCGGAATGATTGATGATTTCATTGACCGCAAACACGGCCGCAAGCGGATTGAATACGAACTGCCGGAGCTCGAAGAGATACTGAAAGAAACTCTGGGCGTCATCGTGTACCAGGAACAGGTGATGCAGATCGCCAACAAGCTGGCGGGCTATTCGCTGGGTGAAGCCGACCTTCTGCGGCGGGCAATGGGCAAGAAAATTCCGGCTGAGATGGCGGCCCAGCGTGAGCGCTTCGTCCAAGGCGCGGTGCAGCGTGGACTTCCGCCGAAAAAGATCGAGAAGATCTTCGATCTGATGGAGCAATTTGCCGGCTACGGATTTAACAAATCGCACTCCGCCGCGTATGCGCTCCTGGCCTATCACACGGCTTATTTGAAGACGCATTATCCGGTGGAGTTCATGGCGGCGCTTTTGACGTCAGTGACGGGCAATACCGATGAGGTCGTAAAGTACATCAACGAATGCCGTGAGATGGGGATCGCCGTCGAGCCGCCGGACATTAACGTTAGCGATGCGAATTTCACTCCTCACGGTGCTGCCATTCGCTTTGGCCTGGCTGCGGTGAAGAACGTGGGCCACAACGCTATTGAATCCATCGCTCTGGCTCGGAAGGGGCTGGGTCGGTTCTCTTCCATGTTCGAGTTTTGCGAGAAAGTAGATCTGCGGCTGCTCAACAAACGCGTCGTGGAATCTTTGATCAAGAGTGGCGCCATGGATTCTCTTGGCCGGCGCGCGCAGCTCATGGCCGTAGTGGACAAAGCCATGGAGCGCGCGCAGAAAGCCCAGCGCGATGCCGAATCCGGTCAGCATGGATTGTTTGGTGTATTCCAGCAGGACGAGGCGCCGGTCCACAATGACCACCTACCCGAGATTCCAGATTGGGACGAGCACACGCGGCTGTCCGCAGAAAAGGAAATTCTCGGATTTTTCATTACCGGGCATCCGCTGGAAAAATATCAGGACAAACTCGCCGATTTCAGCGCTCTAACTATCGAGGACATAGGCCGCATGAAGCAGTCCACCGCCAAAGACGCGGAAATTTATGTCGGTGGTGTCACCGCCAATGTTCGCGTCCTTAAGTCAAAAAAGGGCGACCTCTACGCGCAGGGCTCTCTTGAGGACATGACCGGGTCTTTGGAGATGCTCGTATTCCCCGAAGCATTTAAACGCCTGCAAGAGCGTCTGAAAATCGAAGCCCCAGTGCTCATCCGGGGAGGAGTTCGCATTGAGGAAGGAGCCAATCCCAAGCTCACGGTCAGCGACATCGTCCCCTTGGAAGAAGCCCAGCCCAAGCTCCCGAATGCCCTGCGCATCAGAATCCCGCTTGAGACTGCCACAGAAGCCACAGTTGATGCGCTCCATTCCCTTTGCGCCGAACGCAAGGGCCAGGCGAAACTGTTATTCGATGTGGAACGGCAGGGCGACTTCATGGTGGTTATGGAAACTGAAGGCTATAATGTGCAACCAGATCGGGGCTTCATCGCACGGGTGGAGCAGCTCTGTGGGCGCGGAAGTGTACGAGTAGTCGGATAAGGGATCGGATAGAAGCAAGCAGCATGGAAGCTACGGCAGCGGCAGCAGCGCGGATGATGGGCGGCGAAGGCAGATTCGCCGTCTCCGAGTTTCTGCTGTCCATGGTGGAGTCGCTTTGGTCTCACGGCAGGAACGGCCACTCAAGCAAGATGGAATCAGCCAGTAAGGCACAACACGAACTGGAAAAGATCGAGCAGCAGATCGGGCAGCTTGAATCTCTGGCCGGCGAGAATAAGGAAGCCCAGCGCAGGCTGCAGCAATTACACGAGCGCGTGAACGCGCTTCGCCAGCAGATTTATGCGCACCTGAACGCATGGGAAAAGACAGAGCTGGCGCGTCATCCGCAACGCCCATACCTTCTCGACTATATCGAGCGCATCTTTACTGAGTGGAGTGAGATTCACGGCGATCGCACTTTTGGTGACGACCCCGCAATTATTTGTGGCATGGCCCGCTTCAACGGTGAAGAGGTGCTGCTGATCGGGCATCAGAAGGCCCGCGACACGCGCCAAAAGGTTTACCGCAATTTTGGCATGCCGAATCCGGAAGGCTATCGCAAGGCGTTGCGAGCCATGCATGTTGCTGAAAAATTCGGCCGGCCCATCTTCACATTTGTGGACACGCCCGGTGCTTACCCCGGCCTGGGCGCCGAGGAACGTGGACAGGCGGAGGCCATTGCCCGCAACTTGCGGGAGATGGCGCGCATTAAGGTCCCCATCATCAGCACCATCACTGGCGAAGGGGGAAGCGGTGGTGCACTGGCAATTGCGGTCGCTGACCGGGTCCTAATGATGGAGAACGCCATCTACTCCGTAATCTCACCCGAAGGCTGCGCTTCGATCATGTGGCGCGATGCCAGTAAGAAAGACCTGGCAGCGCAAGCCTTGCGGATTACCGCTTCTGATTTGCAGGGGCTGGGATGTATTGATGACGTCCTCCCCGAACCTGAAGGAGGGGCCCATCGCGACCACGAAGCTGCCGCAGCCCTGCTGGCCGCAGGGCTACAGAAACACTACTCGGAGTTGAAGAAAATTCCTGCTTCCGAATTAGTCGCCTCACGATACAATAAATTTCGCCACATGGCGGAGTTCTTCCGCGGAGAATAACGACACAAGCAGTGGGCCCTGTGGCGAGGTTTACCACCTCTGTTCCTCCGAGCGGGGAAGGACTTTCGTGCGCCGCTATGTCTCCGCCTTACCGTATAATTAATAGTTTCCCAATAAACCTCGAGACGGCGGACGTTTCCACCGGCTCCACTTCATAAGGATAGAGTTCATGGCCACCACCGATGTAGCAATACGAGAAGTCCCGGGACAACCGGTCCAAAAGCGCGTTGTGAATGATATGAGCATTCAAGTCGCGACGGTTAACGGCTCGGGATCACAAAGCTCTAACAGCGTTCTTCTGCGCAGTATTTTCCAGATGGGCGTACCGGTTTCAGGTAAGAACCTCTTTCCGTCTAATATCGCCGGCCTGCCCACCTGGTACACCATCCGCGCCAATAAAGATGGCTACATTGCTCGCAAGAAGGAAATTGATCTACTGGTGGCAATGAATCCGGAGACGGCGCAAGAAGACACTATGTCGCTGGCGCCAGGCGCAGTCGTGCTCTATGACGAGCCGCTCAATTTGCGTGCCTTGCGCAATGATCTCACTTTCTACTCCGTGCCCTACGACAAGTTGGTTGCGACCGTCTGCCCGGAAGCCAAGCTGCGCAAGCTAGTCAAGAACATGATTTACGTCGGCGTCGCGGCGCGGCTGCTCAACATTGACATGGCGGAGATTGAGAAGGCCATCCGCAAACAATTTGCCAGGAAGGCAAAAGCTGCGGACCTGAACTTCAACGCGGCCCGCGCCGGATACGAATATGCCGTGAATACACTGACCAAGCAGGATCCTTACTGGATCACGCGCATGGACAAAAACCAGGGCAAGATCATCATTGACGGCAACTCAGCCGCTGCATTGGGCTGCATGTTCGCCGGCGTCACGGTGGTGACCTGGTATCCGATTACGCCCTCCTCTTCGCTGGTGGAGAGCCTGATTGATTACATGAAGCAATACCGCATCGGCAAGGATGGCAAAGCGACATTCGCAATCGTCCAGGCGGAAGACGAATTGGCGGCTATTGGCATGGTTCTGGGCGCGGCTTGGGCGGGTGCTCGCTCGATGACCGCAACCGCCGGACCCGGCATCTCGCTGATGGCGGAATTCGCCGGCCTCGGTTACTACACAGAAATTCCCGCGGTCATTTGGGACATTCAGCGGGTGGGGCCATCCACCGGGTTGCCTACGCGTACTTCTCAAGGCGACATTCTGTTCACCGCCGTCCTATCGCATGGCGACACCAAGCACATCATGCTATTTCCGTCGTCGGTCGAGGAGTGTTTCACCATGGCCGGCGAGGCCTTCGACATCGCCGAACATTTCCAGACGCCCGTATTCGTAATGTCTGATCTTGATTTGGGCATGAACAACTGGATGTCCGATCCGTTTCCCTATCCCGAGAAGCCGCTAAATCGCGGGAAATTGTTGAGCAAGGAAGATCTCGATCGTCTCGGCGGATTTGCCCGCTACAAGGACGTGGACGGCGATGGCATCGGGTATCGCACCCTGCCGGGAACTGACCATCCGGGCGCCGCTTACTTCGCGCGCGGCAGCGGCCATAATGAGAAATCGCAATATAGTGAGCGGGCGGACGACTACTCCAATAACATGGAGCGCCTAAATCATAAGTTTGAAACCGCGCGCAAGTTCGTTCCGCGCCCCGAAGTGCACACCGGCAAGTCCAAAATCGGCATCATTGCTTACGGCACCAGTCACTGGGCGATCGTCGAGAGCCGCGATCAGCTCCGCAAGGAATACAACCTGGAAGTTGATTACCTGCGGATCAAAGCCTATCCATTCACCCGTGAGGTGCATGATTTTGTGGAGAAGCATGATCGCGTGTATCTGGTCGAACAAAACCGGGACGCTCAGTTGTTGTCTCTGTTGAAACTGGACATTTCGCCTGAACGCATCACCCGGCTGCGCAGCATTGCTCATATTCACGGGCTGCCGCTCGACGCTCGCTCGGTGACTGACGAAATCATCATGATGGAGGGCAAGTAAAATGGCCACCACTCCCACTTCCACCCCACCGCCGAAGACGAATCGCATCGGCCTTTCAGTGCTCGATTACAAGGGCGGAAGGACCACCCTGTGCGCGGGTTGCGGGCACAATGCGATCAGCGAGCGAATTATCGATGCCATGTATGAAATGGGCGTAAAGCCCGAGCGCCTGGCCAAACTCTCAGGCATTGGGTGCTCATCCAAGACCCCTGCTTATTTCATGAACCGGGCGCACAGTTTCAATTCCGTGCACGGACGCATGCCCTCCGTGGCCACCGGCGCCGTCCTGGCCAATCAGCAGCTTATGGCACTAGGGGTCAGTGGTGATGGCGACACAGCTTCGATCGGCATCGGACAATTCGTTCATCTTATGCGCCGTAATCTGCCGATCATCTACATCATCGAAGACAACGGCGTCTATGGCTTGACCAAAGGACAGTTCTCCGCCACCGCCGACGTGGGCTCAAAACTGAAGACTGGTGTCATCAACGACCTGCCGCCCATTGACACTTGTGCTTTGGCCATTCAGTTGGGGGCTACATTCGTGGGCCGTTCATTCTCCGGCGATAAGCGGCAACTGCACAGCCTGTTGAAGGCTGCCATTGCGCATCGCGGTACCGTGATGCTCGACGTCATCTCTCCCTGCGTTACCTTTAACGATCACGAGGGCTCGACCAAGTCTTACAAGTACATGAAGGACCATGAGGAGCCGCTGCAGGAGATCAGCTTCGTGCCCGCGTTTGAAGAGATCAGCGTGGATTACGATCCGGGCACCACGGTGAGCGTCACCATGCATGACGGTTCTCAGCTGCGGCTGCGCAAACTGGAGGAAGATTACGATCCCACCAACCGCATTGCAGCCATTAAGCGCCTGATGGAGGCGCATGAGAATAGCGAAGTGCTGACAGGCATTCTGTTCGTAGACACCAAGGCGCCAACCTTCATTGATATGCTCAACGTCACCGAAGAACCCCTGGCAACGTTGCCGCAAAGCGTGGTGCGGCCCGGGCGCGAGGTGCTTGAGCAGGTGATGGAAGAGCTCAGATAGCTGACCGGCCGCTTTTAAGCGACCAGGGGATCGTCTTTCTCGTCACCCTGATTTTGTTTCTGGCGGTGGCCAGGATCCTGGGTCTGGCCAACGTGCTCGGGGTTCTGGGGACATGGCCTTTGCTGGGCTGTGCCTTCACCGCATCCGCTGTCCTTGTCCAGAAGGCTTTTACCTTGCGGTTCACCCGTGTGTTCGGGACTTTCGCCCGGTTCGGGGAAGTCGGTGTCCGAGGATTTCACCAGCGGGTTCTGATCGCGATGTCCCAACTGGCCACTAAGGGAACTGTTTCCGGCCTTCTCATCCCCTTCGACCGCTCCTTTGCCGAAATCTTCGTCACGCTGCCGCTCTGCTGAACCCGCCATGAAGTTTCCTTTCTGTGACATAGCAAGAGATGTCTGTGGCCGCTCGGTTGTTGCTCGGTAAGGCTCCCCATCTCGATCCGTTGCAACTTTTTGCAGCTTCTGGGTTATAACATGATAAGCGTTCAGGGTGGGGGGAAGGTCAGGGAGGCAATTTGGGGCGTACGGGTCTGCAGACACTGCGGCTGATGGTGGTCTTGGTCGCGGGACTTTGCCTGGTCGGAGTGGCAGCGGCCCAACAGGGAACCAGCCGCGCTGACGCTCCCAAGAAGCGGCATGGCGTAAAAGGCCCCAAACATACAATGACCCATCCCGCGCGCCGCCTCAGCGAGCGTGAGAAAGCCGAAATGAAGTTCCTGAAGGCCGATAAGAAGCGGCAGGAACGCCTGGCTGCTCAGCAGCGCAGAGATGCAAAGCGCAATGCGCATCGTACTCCCAGCCAGTAGCCCGCGAGTCTAGCGCCTTTCGTTTTAGCTGCCGGGAAGCTACCCAACATACAATTCATTCAACATGACAGCCCCTGGACCTCTGCTGCGGCCCTTCGACAAGCTTGTCAAAATCCAGGTGGGCGGACGTGTCTTCGAGGTCCCAGAGAACAACACCCTGCTTCGCTGCTTCCAGCAACTGGCTCCGGAGGGTGTTTCCTACGGCCGCTTCTGCTGGAATGAAGACTGTCAATACTGCCGCGTGACCTACGACCATGGCGAAGGCACCCCGCAACGAGCAGCACTGTCCTGCAAACTGATGGTGGTAGAAGGCATTCGGGTGTTGGAGATGACCACCGAGATCCGCTACTGTCTGCGGAGTCTGAATCTGTAGCAGAAAAGACTCGTGCCAAGCGGGGCCGCCGAGCGGACACGCCGCAAAAAAAGGATGCGCGAGAGAACTCGCGCATCCGACGAAGTAGCGAACAATCGTTAGAAAATAATCTTTATAGCCAGCTGCATGTTGAAGGGCTCACCCGGCCCAAGGCCCGGGGCGCCGTTGAAGTCGCCGATCGTATCTGTGATTGTGCCGTCGGAGTTCACTGCTCCCGCTCCGGATACGAGGTTGATTCGATTGAATAGGTTGAACATCTCTGCGCGGAGCTGAAGTCTGAACCGCTCCGTGATGGGAATGTTCTTGAAGACAGATAGATCCACGTCTCCAAAGCCAGGCCCAGCGAACTTATTACGCGAAAGGTTTCCAGGACCCGTTGCCGAGGCGAAAGCTAACGGGTTAACCCACTGCATGCCAGCACAGGAGCAGATCGGCAGGTTTTTCGAAAAGCTGTGCGAAACACCCGCAAAAGGATCGCCAATCAAATTCTTGCCCGGACGAGTGATGTCGTAAGGTTGCCCGCTATGGAAGTTCAACAAACTGCTCAGCTGCCATCCATGCGTCAGGATTTTGGGACCATGCGAAGACCCCGGTATGTCGTAGGTGAAACTGGTGGTGAATAGGTGGCGGGTGTCGTAGTCGCTATTTCCATAGTCCAGGTGCAGGTTGAAGCTGTCAAAGGGGATGACGGCACGATACTCGCTGATCTCATCGAGAGAATGCGCCCAGGTGTAAGCGAACTGGGAGGTCAACCCGTGCCAGGATTTCACTCTGAAAACGGATTGCAGTCCGTTGTAGTTTGAGGTGCCTGAGCTGTTGAGCTGCAGGATCGAACCGACGTTGGGATATAGCGTGTTGTAATCTCCGTTCTGGTTCAGGTTCAGCATTATGTTCAGCTTGCGCCCCTGGTTCCCTACGTAACCGATCTGGACCAATGCGGCATTGCCGAGGGCTTTTTCGAGTTGCAGATTGTAGCTGTAAAAATAGGGGGCGCGGAAATTCTGGTTGACACCAAAAACGTTGTAGATATTCGTGCCGCCGGCGCCCGGAACGCCGCAGCCAGGATCGATGTTGAAGTTCAAACTGGGGCAAGTCTGGACACCAGGGAAGATCGACTGCCCGCCGGCTTGCACCGCCTGCCAGTTATACCCGTTGCGAGTATAGGTAGAGTATGGGGACGGACCAACGGGGTTGCCCTGTAAACCACTCGCCGCGGTGATGGGTGGGCGGAAGTCCAGGAAAGGATTCATGTTGATCTGATCGAAGAAGACCCCGATTCCGCCGCGAACCACCAGATCGCCGTTCTCTCTGGGCTGATAGGCAAAGCCGAGGCGAGGTGCAAAGTTGTTTCTGTCTGGCGGGAAGATGGAATCGATGCCATTTCCCTGAATGAGCAGGGCCTTACCCGGGATGAAAACTCCCAGGTCCTTTTTGCCGCTATGCAGCGGACCGAAGTATTCATAACGGAGTCCGTAATTCAGGTTCAGCTTGCGGGTGACCTGCCAGGCATCCTGAATGTAGGCGTTAAATGCATTGACAGTGACGGCACGTTCCGCGTTGCCTACCGCGATGGTGGACTTCAATACGTTCCCGGCAAGAAAATCAGCCAGCGCGGCCGTGTTGCTGTCAATGCAACCTGGTGCGGGTGGAGTAGAGCATATGGAAGACGCCCAAGGTCCTTGAGATCCGTCGAAGGTGAACTGTCCGGTTCCACGGCGGAAATAGAACTCATTAACGCGGCCCTGGCGAACCTCGCCTCCGAAGCGGAATTGATGCTTACCCATGGTGTAGGAGACGATATCGGTAAGATGGCCGGTAATGTCATTGCGGCCTTCCGGAGGCGTGAGACCGATATGCTCAAAATCTCCGATGACGATTTGCGGCGCGCCGCGAATCGGCTGACCGTTCACTTTTGCATCCGGGCTCAAAAATAAGCCCATCGATTTGGTATCGAATTTGTTGTTGAAATCATGGAAGACCTGGTTGAAATAGTTCACTCCAAAGAGGACCTGATTGGTCAGCCGTGTGGAGAAAACCGAGTTCCAAACCAGGGCGTAGTTATACACATGCAGCGGCGCCACCTCGAAATAGTCCTTTAAGTTCGAACTGGCGGTTCCCAAGGCGGGGCTGCCACCGAGCGGCGCTGTCTGGCTACCCTGTCCTCCGAACCAGCGGAAGGAGAGGCGCTCGTTCTCGGTAAAATTATGGTCGATCCTCGCATCGGCGTTGTAGCTGTATCCGGTAGAGGCAACAGGGCTAAAGAAGTTGTGGGTCGTGGCAGGCAGGTTGCCGATCAAGTTCTTTGGCCAGAAACCATTCGGCCCAATTAAGTTTGCGGAAAGAGAACTCTCTGGTACACCGAACTTATTCAAGACACTTTGCGCGTTGGCAATCCACGCATCGGATGGCTCAGTTGCCAGGCCTGACAAACCAATCAAATATTGTTGCTTCTCGTACCCGAGGAAGAAGAAAGTCTTGTTCTTAATTATGGGTCCGCCAACGCTCAGCCCATAGTTTTGATTGCGAAGCGGCGGCGCCTTTGTAACGGTTGCGCTCTTGGTGAAGAAGGGCGAAGACGCGGCATAGAATTCGTTCCGATTGTAATAATAGACGGAGCCATGGAACGCATTTCCGCCGGACTTCATAACCACATTTACGGTGCCACCGGCGTTGCGTCCTGCCTCTGCGCCAGACTGAGTCTGTGCGGAAAATTCGTCAATAGAGTCGATGGGGAGGATGATACCGGCGATCCCAGAAACGCCACCTTGGTTGACCGCTGGAATGTTGTGCCACAGGTCATTATTGTCCACGCCGTCAATCTGCCAGTTCACCTGATTGGGACGGGTACCATTCAACGAGCCAAAGCCGCCCACGTTGTATCCGCCAAAGCCGGGCTCCACCGAGATCAACTGCGTGAAGTCGCGTCCATTCAGCGGAACATCCTGAACAACCGCTGATGGAATCGTCATGGTTTGGGTTTGGGTGGTGGTATCGACCGCAAGAGCGGCAGCGGAAACTTCAATCGAGGTGGATTCTTGCCCTAGAGCAAGCTTGACCGGCAAGGTGTAGATGGAGCCGGCGGTCACGATTACGTTGTCAACCGCGATCGGGCGGAAACCGCTAGCCGAGACGCTGACCTTGTAGGAACCCAGCGGCAAATCCTGAAACGCGAACTGGCCATTACTGGTGGTGGTCATCGCGTTGGTCACGCCGGTGGCGTTGTTTACAGCCTTTACATTGGCGTTAGGCACGACGGCTCCCGAGGGATCCGTGACTGTACCGTTGATCGCACCACGAAAGGTTTGCGCATAACCTGCAACCGCAAACAACAGAAGTAATACACTAGTTCCCAGTAGGCGTCGCATGTGGTCACCTCAATAATTAAAATTGCGGTGGTGCCCTGCTGCTATATAACGGAACCCCTATAAGACCAACTACTTATAAGAAAAAGTGCGGGTATTGGGTGCCTCAGAGGCAATTCAGAGTCCATTGCACTCTCGTTTGTTTCCTGCAACTTACTATCAGAGAGGCGGATACATATACGGTTTTTTGAATAAGCTCACATAACATCTATGGACAGTCATATGTGCTGAAAACGACACCTGGTTCCAGCCCAGATCACGAACCTACCATTGGCGGGACACTTAATCAGAAAATTGGCCTTCTGTCGAGCTTTTTCGTAAGAATCCAAGCTTCACCATGCACACCGGAGTGGCGTACATCTCTCGACCTGGAGTCTCTATTGCCGCGACCCATTGCTCCCACCCGTAAGGGCATGTGTCTTGCTGACCCACGGCGCCCTGTACGTGTGGGCATTCCTGCGTTCGGCATGTGGCGGACAAGAGTGTCCGCCCTACACTTGTTCGCAAAATTCATCTCACCTTGCGATTAGGCAGTTTGCATCACAGGGCATGGAATCGGCCCCCCTCGGGCAACTTCGGTCGGTGAATTCCCCGACAGGGTACGACCAAGCGGCTGCACAGTTTCACATCCAGAAAATAGCGACCTGTCTATGGGTTAGTCCCTGTTCAAGAAAAAAGAACGGTCAACAATTACCTTGGTTTCTTGACCTCCAGCTCGCGACTGAGCAGAATTGGCAGTCACGTCCTCGGAGACCAACATTATGTTTTCGGAACAATCCCAGGAAGAGCTTCGTAGGCTGACTTCGTTCTCCCGATTACTGCTTCACAGGATCGGACCGCTGTGCATCTACGCATTCGCGTTTACCATGCTGGCGGGCGTCATGGTAACCACCTTCGATGCTTTTCAACCCCCAGCCCACCAATTCATGAGCATCCACGCAACCTGTCTCACCAATGGCGAGTTCGGAATCCTGACCCGCAGTTGCGCGGGGCGTCTGATCGCGCATTCCAACCGTTTCCCGGGAATTGAAATTACAGGTGTTACCGGCATTGCTGACATCAGCCCCACGACTAAACGAGTGGAGTATGAATGGATGGATAAAGACTCTGAGGGTCTGGAAGAGCCAAGAACTGGTCGAGGCACAGCCGTTTTTCGCAAATACGACGACGGCTGGCGGCTTTCTAATTAGATTTACTAAGAGCTAAGCGCAGGGACAACCGGTACGGACTCAGTACGTGCCTCTGTCTTCGACGAAGAATTATTCCGATGGCGAAGTTCGCCGCACCCTACTCGGCCCCACTCCTAACCGACGCAACTGGTCGCGCGCTTGGGTCGCCTCCGGAGAGCGAGGAAAGCGCTGGATGACGGTATTGAGTTCCTTCACTGCGCCCTGTTTGTCTCCCAGTTGCATCAGAGACAATCCCTTCTTCAGTTCGGCAGAAGCGGCCTTGTTGCCGCCAGGGAACTGGGCGAGAACTTTGTCGTAATCCTGGGCAGCCGCCTTGTAATTGCCGTCACGATACTCCATCTCTGCCAGATAGAACTGCGCGTTGCCCGCCAAATCAGTGTTGGGGTAGTACTTCAGGTAGTCGCTGAATTCCTGCTTGGCGAGATCAGACTTGCCGGCGTTGTAATCCCGCACTCCGTTGTTGTAAAGCACGTCCGGAGCGGGCGCTTGTGCCGCCTGCTGCTGTTGCGCCTGCAGATTCTGCTGGTTGGCCTGCATATCCTCGAGTTGCTTGCTTACCCGGGCAAGGCGCGCCTTGAGTTCGTCCACACTGTCGTTCAGCGATTGCAACTGCCCGGATAGCTGATCGCTGCGCGAACCCGCGTCGGTGGCCTGCTTCTGCAGAGCTTGCTGCAGCTGGCCCATAGTGGCCACGATCTTATTCATGTTGTCTGTGTTCTGTTCCACCAGGTTCTTCATCACGCCCATGCGCTCATCAAAGCTTTGTTGCATGCGGGCCATCTGGTCTTGCAGAGCCTGGACCTGGGTCTGGAGCTGGACGATCTCTTTGCTGGCGGGGAACGCCGGCAGAGAAAGCCCCAGAAACACGAGAGAGAAAAGCAATTTGCGTATTTTCATGACCATTCCATAGTAGATGATTAGATGCTGAGTAGCTGACCAACGACCACTTGCGAAGAGTGTGCCGGCCGGCTGTATGCTGCGCGGCCAAAACATCGGTCACGCATGATCTGGGATCAAAAATAAAGCAGGAGGACGGTTCGACCGTCCTCCTGCCAAACCTTACTTCTGATACACGAAGTGAGCGCGCCGATTCTGTTGCCAGCACTGTTCGTTGTGCTCGGTGCAGACCGGCTTCTCCTTACCGTAGCTGATGGTGCGAATACGGTCCGCAGCAACACCGGCCTGCGTCATCGCCTGTTTCGCCGCGTTGGCACGGTTATCGCCTAAGGCCAGGTTGTATTCTGTGGAACCACGTTCATCGCAGTGCCCTTCGATGGTGATCTTGATATTGGGGTGCTGCGACAGGAACGCGGCGTCAGCTTGGGCCGTGGCCTGCTGATCTGCCCGGATATCGTACTTGTCATAATCGAAGTAGATGTCCCGGACGCTCTGGTTGAACAACTGTTCGTCACTTGCGCTTGGGGCTTGCGTCGGTGGTGGCGGCGGTTGGTTGACTGTAACCCGCGCCGTCGCCTCTTGAGTGCCGCCCGGGCCTTTGGCCACCAAGCGATAGGTGGTCGAGTCCGTGGGGGTTACGCTCTTCGAGCCGCTCGGCTGCACGGCGCCCTGGCCATCAATGCTGACGTCGGTGGCATTTTGCGTCTCCCACGTCAGCGTGGTTGACTCGCCCTTGTTAATGGAACTGGGGTTTGCCGTCAATGACGCTGTGGGAGCGGTGGGCGGCGGCGGTGGTGGCGGTGGTGGCGGAGCTACCTTCTTCTTGCATGCGCCCAGCATCATGACGACGCTCAGCGCAAGTACCAGCGTGAACCATTTGCTATAAGTGTGCTTCACCTCATCCTCCCTCAAAAGAACAACGCGCCCTCAGGCGCGTAAGTAAACTCCAGTGGGATTGATTTCCCCAAGAGCGAATGCAAAAACGATTTGATCTCCAGATTTCTGAAATGTAATTCCAATTATTTCCAGCTCCAATTTGGCTGTGTATTGCTGCCCGCGGTGGTTAATTGTTGTGGCTGCGTGCCATCCGCCAACATGCTCCATAGCTGTTCGGAGCCTGATCGGCTGGACTGAAACACGATGTGTCGCCCGTCAGGCGACCACGACGGAAAGTCGTTGCGCCCGCCGTCATGCGTCAATTGAACCCACTGATGGGTAGTCAGATCCATGATGTAAATGTCTGCCGCACCCGGGGCACCTGGTCCGTAATTCCGCACCCAGGAGAACACCAGGAACTGCCCATTGGGTGACCATGAGGGGGACACCGAATAGCCCTGGTCCGTAAGCCGCTGCAAGTTCGTGCCGTCGGCTTCCATGGTGTAGAGCTGCGGGAGCTCAGTACGGCCGCTGACCCAGGCGATCTGAGCGCCCGTCTTGGGGTTCCAAACCGGGGAAACGTCCGGCCCTTTAGAGTTCGTTATGCGCTTTAAGTTCTGACCGTCGCTGTCCACCACATAAATTTCAGGGTCGCCGCTGCGTGACGAAGAAAACGCAAGTTTGGTTCCGTCTGGCATCCACGCCGGCGAAATGTTGGTTCCACCGAAACGCGGGAAGCTGACCAAGCGCCCCAGGTCAAGGGAGTACATCAGAAGGTCAACCCCACCTTTGGCATACGAGGTAAAGGCAATGCGTGAGCCATCCGGAGAGATACGCGGCGAAAGCGAAATCGAATCGAGATGGGTGACCTGGTGCTGGTTGGCGCCATCGTAATCCATTTCCCAGATTTCTTTGTGCCCGGAGCGATTGCTGACAAAAACTATTTTGCTCTCGGCAATCCCCTGTATGCCGCCACCCAGACGGAAGATAATCTCATCCGCAAAACGATGCGCGATAACTCGCGCGTGCTCCGGCGTGGCCGTATCTCTGTACTGTTTGCCAAGAACTTGTGGTGATGCCGCATTTCTTACGTCGTAGAGCCATCCTTGGACGATAACGTCCTGACCCGAGATTCCCAGATTTCCAAACGCCACCATTGCGGCGTTTGGCGGCGGGACGTTCCAGATCTCAAGCTTGATATCTTGCGGGCTGCCCAACGATGTAACCGGATAAAAGCTCTTGGAAACCAGATCAAAAATGCCGGCGTGGTCGAGGTCATACCACAAAGTGTCGTTGAAAACTTTGTTCAAGGCAGCTGTCTGGGGATTGGCGTCGGCGGCCTTGAAATCAGGAACGGCAAGACGGACCCGCTCCACCCCCAAGCCGGTCCCGGTGCGAATCCAATCCTGCTGCGCAGAAAGTGATCCAAGCAGTAAGAAAAAAGAAAAGATTAAGGAAACAAGACGCTTATTCACTAGTTTGACCCTACCAATTGAGGACTTGAAAATTCAACCAAAAAATCCTTCAGCCGTACCTGAACACTTATTAGCGGTGGTAATCGAACCAGAACTCCACTGACACTTTGCTGCCAGAATAATCGCCGGGCAGCGGCCCGAAGCTGTCAATCCGCTGCAACGCGCGTACTGCGGAGACATCCAGCGAAGGTACGCCGCTGGATTGCTCAACCCGCACATTGGTCGGCTGGCCTGAGCGCGTGATGTCAAACGTCACATAGCAGCGGCTGGCATCGCTGATGCGCGCGTCAACTTCGTACTTAAGCCAGTTCTCGGAAACTTTTCGACGCACCACATCCACGTACCACCCGTACTTGGCGCCGAAATCGCCTCCACCTGCACCGGAGAAATCGAAGCCCCCTTTGGCGCCCGCAGAACTGAAACTGTACATGGTGGTGACCGGTCCCCCCTCACCGTAGGGCACCGCATTGCTGGGCACTTCCGCAGGCTCCACCGGTTTCGCATGGCTCGCGCTGGGAATTTTCGCGGGTTTGGTTCTGGCGTCACGCTCGGGAATCGGAATTGCTTCGGGTGTCTGCTCAACCGCTTTGGAAGCCGATTGCGTGAGGCCCTTCGACTGGTTCGCCAGTACATTGTTGGTCTGCACTGGATTTGCGGGCAGCGGAACATTGCTGACCAGCGTAGCGTTCATCGCCCCTCCGCCGCTGCCTGTATTGCTACCCCAGTCAGAACCGCGCCAGTTTCCGATTACCGCTGAATAGAGCAGAATTCCGCCGAACAGAGCGGAATGCAGGATTGCCGACCAGGCCAAAGGCCCGCGCCAACCATCGCGTTCTAAAAAAATGTCAGCGTTTGCTGCCATGCTGCTGTATGGGTTGGGTAACGATGCTTACGTTGCTGATGCCAGCTTGCTTCACCGCGTCCATAACGGTGGCGAAGGCGCCGAACGGAACGTCTTCATCGGAGCGAAGGAAAATTGATTGTCGCGACGGATCGCGCATTTTCTTCCGTAACCGGGCGCCGATCTCATTGATGTTGATTGGATCGTTGCCTAGAAACACGCGCTGTTGGCGATCAATGGTGATCACCGTCCGCTCTTCGGTGATTTCTTTAACCGTACGTGTACGCGGCACGTTCACGTCAATACCCGACTGCAATACCGGCGCGGTGAGCATGAAAATAATTAGCAGTACCAGCACTACGTCCACCAGTGGAGTGACGTTTATGTCGGAAAGCGAACTCTGCGTACGCCCTTGTGCATTGGTGAAAGCCATCTTAGTCGCGGACCTCGGATAGCACTGCGCTGCGATGCGAGGGCTGGGGCTGCACCGGCTGTGGCTGGCTACGTTCAAGAGCGTTCATCAGTTCCAGTGCAAAGTCGTCACTGCGCGCCGCAAACTCGCGAATCTGCTGGCTGAAGAAGTTGTACGCGATCACTGCCGGAATTGCGGCGAACAGACCCGCGGCGGTCGTGATCAAGGCTTCGGAAATGCCTGGCGCAACCGCACGCAACGTCGCCGCGCCCGCGGTGCCCAGCCCCTGGAACGCGTCAATGATTCCCCACACCGTTCCGAACAGGCCCACGAATGGCGTGACCGCGCCGGTGGTGGCGAGCCAGGGTAATCGCCTCTCCAGCCGGGTCAGCTCTTCCGAAGAAGCAATCTGCATGGCCCGCTGAATTGCGCCCAGGCTTTTTACAACCCCGTTCGGACCCACCTGGCGACGATATTCCTCATTTGCTCCCTCGAAAACCGCGGCCAGCGGACTTGGCTTAAACTGATCGGCCACGGCGGCAATATCTTGCAGGCGCGTTGCCTTTCGAAAAGCGCGCAAGAAACGGGCGCTCTGCACCCGCACCCGGCGTAGCGCATTCCATTTCGAAAGAATAATCGCCCAGGAAAGAACGCTGAAACCTAGCAGGATAAGAAGTACGATTTTGGCCACCGGGCCGCTTTGCAGCACCAACTCTAGGACTTCGCTACCCATTGCAAATCCAATCACACAGGGATTGACCATTGATGTGAAGACGCGCTCGCGCCCTCAACCTCCGTTCTTCGCGAGAATTTTTTCTAGTGGCGTTCGCTCATTATATCTCCAGAGATGCTGGGTAACCTGTGGAGAACCCACTGATTCGAGGACCACGAATCAAGGCTGGTACTCGTCGACCTATATGGTATTCTCGCCGCAACAGAACTCAATTTACAGGACTTCACGGTGCTCCTCGAGCTGCGGCTGGAGAACTACGCGGTCATTGACAACGTGGTGGTGGAGTTCGCGGCCGGCCTGAATCTGCTGACCGGCGAAACCGGCGCCGGCAAATCCATTCTGATCGATGCTCTGGCGCTGCTGCTGGGTGATAAATCGTCCACGGATGTGGTCCGCCACGGTGCCGATCGTGCCATAGTCGCGGCCGTATTTGAGACCCAAGGCGGCGAGGCGAAGCGCGTCGCGCAAGTGCTCGAGGCCAACGGCTTGGATTCGGAAGGCGACGAAATCATCGTGCGCCGCGAAATCGCAAGCAACGGCAAAGGCCGCGTCTTCGTGAACAACCAACCCGCCACGCTGGCGGTATTGCGGCAGCTTGCACCTAGTCTTGCGATCATTCACGCGCAAAACGAGTCACTGGTTTCATTCAATGCTGCCGTCAGGCTCGAATTGCTCGACCAGTTTGCGGAGAGCGACCTTCAGCCGGTCGAGAAGGCCTTTGCCGAGTGGACTGCGGTCCGTAGGCGCATCGCCGAGCTTGAAGGAGACGAGCAGGACCGCCTTCGCCTGCTCGACTTGTGGAATTTCCAGAAGAACGAAATCGAAGCTGTGCGTCCCCAGCCGGGAGAAGATGAACTGCTGGAGACTGAAAAACGCGTTCTGGCGAGCGCGGAGAAAATTTACACCGCTGCCATGGCTGCTTACGACTTACTGTATGAAGGCGCGTCTTCAGCGGCCGCCTCTCTGCGAGCCGCTCAGCGGCAAATCGAAGTCCTGGCGCAATATGAGCCCAAGTTTCTAGAAACCCAGGCCGCCGTGGATTCAGCACGAATCAATGTGGAAGATGTGGGAACGACCTTGCGCGACTATGCGGCTGGTATTCAGGCCTCGCCCGAGCGCCTGGCCGAAATCGAAGACCGCTTGGCCGCGCTCGCTCAGCTAAAGCGCAAGTACGGGGCCACAATAACGCAGGTAATCGCATTCGCCGCCGATCTGGCGCGCAAGCTTGATGAGATGGACAATAAGGACGACGTTCTGCGCCAGCTCCACCTTCAACTGGCCACGGCAGGGGAGCACTACGTCACCGCCGCCCGGTCATTGTCGAAGCGGCGACTGGAAGCGGCGCGCAAGCTGGAGAAACTGGTCGAGCACGAAGTAAATCAGCTCGCCATGAAAGCGCAGTTCAAGATTGTTGTATCGGCTTCGGAAGAAGAATCGCGCTGGACAACCGCTGGCTTCGATCAAACCGAATACCTGATTGCCACGAACCCTGGGGAACCGTTGAAGCCCCTGGAGCAGATCGCCTCGGGCGGGGAGCTTTCCCGGGTGATGCTTGCGCTCAAGGCAAGCGTCGAGGTGGGCACAACGGGCGGCGGTCGCCGTCGGAGTAAGACTGCGCAGCGTACCCTGGTTTTCGACGAAATTGATACCGGCATCGGAGGCGGGGCGGCAGAGGCCGTGGGTCGAAAACTTAAGGAGTTGGCGCAGAGCAGCCAGGTGGTATGCGTTACCCATCTGCCGCAGATCGCCACCTTTGCGGACCAGCACTACTTGATCGAGAAGAAGACCGTCTCTGGGCGCACCCGCGCGTCGGTTCGCAGGATTTCAGGCGCTGAGAGGACCGAGGAAGTCGCCCGTATGCTTAGTGGAGCTGCCCTTACCGAGGCCTCCCGCAAGAATGCCGAGCAGATGCTCAAGGCCAATGCCTGATGGGGCCCAGAAGCGCGCCGTCCCCATACCCTCTCCATTCACTGCAGAAATCGGCAGAACAATGCTAATGCTTGGTGTTTGTGTGGGTTACGTTGCCGAAGTGCAGCTTTTTGCGATAGCCTTGGAAGGTTATACTGTGGGGGAGACTAGCCTTTAAAGGTATTGAATGACGGCAAAGCCATTGAACGGCAAAACGTTGCTACTTTTGAAGCCGCGCGGATTCTGCGCTGGCGTAGTACGGGCCATTGACATCGTCCGCATAGCCTTGGAGACATTTGGCCCGCCCATCTACGTGCGCAAGGAAATAGTACACAATCGCTTCGTGGTGGAGGAGCTTTCGGCCAAGGGCGCGATTTTCGTAGATAGCGTTGATGAAGTCCCCCACGGCGAACGCGTAATTTACAGTGCCCACGGGGTCTCACCTGAAGTACGGGAGGGAAGCCAGGGGCGCCAGCTGCGGGTGATTGATGCCACCTGTCCGCTGGTCACAAAGGTACACGTGGAGGCGGTAAAGTTCGCCCGCGAGGGTTATACGCTCATCCTGATTGGCCACCGCGACCATGATGAAGTAATTGGAACTTTGGGCGAAGCGCCCTTGGTTACACAGGTAGTTGGCACTCCCGAACAGGTAGCATCTTTGGTGGTGCCCGACCCTGACCGGGTCGCCTACCTCACTCAGACCACATTGAGCCTGGACGAGACCACCGGGATCATCGAAGCTTTGAAACAGCGTTTCCCCAACATCACGGGACCGGCCGCGCAAGACATCTGTTACGCCACTGAGAACCGTCAACTCGCGGTGAAGCATGTGGCCGGTGATGCCGACCTGCTGCTCGTCGTAGGCTCGGACAACAGTTCCAACTCCAACCGCCTGGTCGAGGTGGCGCGTAACCAGGGGACCGCTTCCTACCTGATCGAGAACTGCCGCGCGATACGGCCAGAATGGCTGGAAGGGGTCAACACGATCGCCCTGACGGCTGGGGCATCGGCGCCGGAAGTATTAGTGGAAGAGGTGGTGGAGTTCCTCTCAAGCAAGGGTTTCGACAATCTACGCGAAGTCGAGGTCATGCCGGAAAACGTTCGCTTTGGACTGCCGCCGGAGATCGTGGAAGCCATTGCCAGTGCGCCTGCAGGCGCCCCAGCGGAGTGAATGGCATGGAGGATATCTCGGGGAGTACGCCGATCGCCCCGCAGATGCGTTTCGGCAAAATTGACGATCTCAAGAGCCGTGTAATGGCGGCTGCCGATGCCGCGCGGAAGTTCCTCTTTTCCCAACAAGACGAGCGTGGCTATTGGTGTGGCGAATTGGAAGCCGATACCACGCTTGAATCGGACTATATCCTGCTCCACACCCTTCTAGGCACCGGCAGGCCGGAGCGTATTACCAAGTCCGCCCATACCATACTTCAAGGCCAGAACGATGACGGCGGTTGGAGCATCTACGAAGGTGGGCCTTCCAACATCAGCGCCACAGTGAAAGCGTACTTCGGCCTGAAGCTGGCTGGTTATGAAGCGGACCATCCTGCGATGGAGCGTGCCCGCGATTGCATCTTCGCACTCGGCGGCGTTACCGGGATCAACACTTTTACTAAGATCTATCTCTGCTTTTTCGGGCAATACGACTACGACGCGGTACCGGCGATTCCACCGGAGATTGTTCTGTTTCCGAAATGGTTCTGGTTCAATATTTACGAGATTTCATCATGGTCACGCGCCATCCTGGTGCCGCTGTCGATTGCGTACGCCAAAAAGCCATTTAAGAAAATTCCTGTCGAACGCGGCATCGCTGAATTGTTCCCCAATGGATGGCAGGGCACCAACATGCACCTGAAGTGGTCGCCAAAACTGGTTTCGTGGCGAAACTTCTTCCTGTTTCTCGATCGCATGACCCACTGGTTCGAGCGCGTGCACGTACGTCCCCTGCGCTCGATCGCGCTGCGCGCTGCCGAGAAATGGATGCTCGAGCGGTTCGAAATGAGCGACGGCCTGGGCGCGATCTTCCCCGGCATCATGAACTCCATCATCGCTCTGCGCTGTTTGGGTTACTCGGCAGATGATCCGCAATTCATCCGGGCGATGGACGAATTCGAGGCGCTCGGAATCGAGGAAGAAGACAGCTTCCGCATGCAGCCAGCTAAATCGCCGGTATGGGACACGGCTTATGCCCTGTTTGCGTTGGGCGAGAGCGGAGTTCCGCCCACCGAGCCACGTATGGTTGCTGCCGCTGAATGGATGCTGCAAAAACAGGTCACGCATAAGGGCGATTGGGCGGTTAAGAATCGTAAAGCAGCACCGGGCGGTTGGTACTTCGAGTTCAACAACGAGTTCTACCCTGATGTGGACGACACTGCCATGGTGAATCTCGGGCTCAGTCACGTCGAGCACCCCAATGGACGTTATCAGCGCGAGTCGGTGCAGCGCGCCATTGATTGGGTGCTTTCCATGCAGTGTAAGAATGGCGGCTTTGCGTCGTTCGACAAAGACAACGACAAGATGGTTTTTCAACACATTCCCTTTGCCGATCACAACGCCATGCTTGATCCGCCCACCGTTGACATCACCGGGCGGGTACTGGAGATGCTGGCCGCCTACGGCTACACCCGTGACTCTGTAGCCGTGAAGCGCGCCATCCAATTCATTCAGAGCGAGCAGGAGCCGGATGGTTCGTGGTTTGGGCGCTGGGGTGTCAACTACATCTACGGCACCATGCAGGTGCTGCGCGGGTTGGAAGCGATGGGCGTGGATCATCACGAATCCTGCATCCAGCACGGAGCGGAATGGTTGCGCTCGATCCAGAACCCTGATGGGGGCTGGGGAGAGACCTGCGGGTCCTACGACGACTCTACGGTCAAGGGCATCGGTCCAAGCACACCCTCGCAAACCGCCTGGGCAATACTGGGCCTGCTGGCCGCGGCAGATACTCGTAGCGATTCTGTGGTCCGGGGCATTGCCTATTTGCTGAAGACCCAGAAAAAAGACGGTTCGTGGGAAGAAGAGTCTTTTACTGGCACCGGGTTTCCCCGCGTTTTCTATTTGAGCTATCACTTGTACAGGCAATATTTCGCGCTGCTGGCTTTGACCACCTACGCCAAGGTGATTGCCGCAGTGAACAACATGGCTGGATCGGTTTAACGGGACCAACGGGGACCGAGGGAGAAGAATGGCAGTACCGATTTCGCAGATGTGGACGGTGGCAACATACGTCCTTAAGCAGAAGCTCAAGCGACGTAAGCAGTATCCGCTTGTGCTGATGCTGGAGCCCCTTTTCCGCTGTAATCTGGCTTGTGCCGGCTGCGGCAAGATTCAGTACCCCGCCCACGTCCTGAAGATGGACCTGACCCCGGAGGAATGCTTCCGCGCGGTAGATGAGTGCGGTGCTCCCACCGTGGCCATTCCCGGTGGCGAGCCCCTGCTGCATCCCAAGATCGGCGAGATTGTTGCGGGATTGGTGAAGCGCAAGAAATATATTTATCTCTGCACCAACGCGCTGCTGCTCAAGCAGAAAATTCACCTGTTTACGCCCAGCAAGTACCTGACCTTCTCCGTCCACATGGATGGCGAACGGGAACACCACGACTTTTCGGTGTGCCTGGAAGGTGGTTACGACAAGGCGCTCGAAGGAATCAAAGAAGCCCTGAATCGCGGCTTCCGCGTTACTACCAACACGACGCTATTTGATGGCGCCGACCCCAACAGCGTGCGGGCTTTCTTCGATCAGATGATGGAACTCGGAGTCGAGGGCATGATGCTCTCTCCCGGCTACTCATACGACAAAGCGCCGGACCAGAGCCATTTTCTGGGAAGGGCGCGTACCCGGCGATTGTTCCGGGGAATTCTTTCCAATCGTAAAAAGAACTGGAGATTCAACATGTCTCCACTATTTCTCGAGTTCTTGATGGGAAAGCGCGATTATGCATGCACTCCCTGGGGAATGCCGACATTTAACGTCTTTGGTTGGCAGAAGCCCTGCTATCTGCTGCAGGACGGCTACGCCGACACATTTAAGGAGCTTCTGGAAACCACGGACTGGGAACGCTACGGCACGGAGTCAGGTAATCCGAAATGCGCCAACTGCATGGTGCACAGCGGCTATGAGGCCTCTGCGGTGAATGACACTTTTAGTTCTCTGCGCGGGCTGTGGGAGACGGTGCGGGCCACTTTCTCCAACCGCTACGAAGATCGCGGCGCCCTCGATCTGCTGAATGAACCAATTCGACCGGTGCACAGCTTCAATCCGCTGGTTCAAATTGAGAGCGATTCGCAGCAGGAGACGCGGGTATGAACGCGGGCGATCCGGCAAAAGACCTTTCGACAGAGTTGGATACCGACGCCCTGGAAGTTGCTCCCGGCGCCGCTCACGAGCAATTGCAAGGCTGGGTCCCGGAACTTGCGAGCGATGAAGAACTCCGCGCTGCTTTGGAGCAGGCATTCGATTATCGCGGTGATGTGCTGATTACTCGCAAGGATGGTTCGAAGATCGAAGGCTATATCTTCGACCGGCGCAACGGGCGCACGCTGGCTGACTCTTTGGTACGGATCATCTCGCAGGATAACCAGAAGACGTCAGTCTCCTATTCCGACATTGCGGCGCTGGCCTTCACCGGGCGCGACATGGCTGCGGGCAAGAGCTGGGAGACATGGGTCCGCCAGTATTGGCAGAAGAAGATGGCGGGTGAGAGCATTTCGCTCCATCCGGAAAAGCTCGAGTAGCGGCGGCTGCGCATTCCGATGAAGGTGTTTGTCACCGGAGCTACGGGTTTCGTCGGCAGCCATGTCGCCCGCCTTCTCGCTCAACAAGGCGCTGAGTTGCGCCTGCTGGTCCGCTCCACCAGCCCGACTGCCAACATTGATGATATTCCCGCCGAGCGGGTGATCGGCGACCTGCGTCAGCCGAATGCGCTGGGCAGTGCCATGACAGGGTGTGAATTTGTCTTCCACGTGGCTGCCGATTATCGCCTGTGGACACGGCGTCCCGAGGAGATGTATGCCTGCAACGTGGAGGGTACCCGGGGGATTATTCAAGCGGCGCAGCGGCAGGGCGTGCGGCGCGTGATCTATACCAGCAGCGTGGCCACAATGGGTTTCACGTCCAATGGGCATCTCGCGGATGAAGACTCCCCGGTCAGTCTCGACAACATGATCGGCCACTATAAGCGGTCAAAGTTTCAGGCGGAGCAGGTAGCGCTCGAAGCTGGTCGCAGTGGTTCCGATGTAGTGGTGGTGAATCCCACCACCCCGGTTGGCGAGCGCGACATAAAGCCCACCCCCACCGGGCGCATCATCGTGGATTTTTTAAAGCGCAAGTTTCCCGCATACGTGGACACCGGCCTGAATGTGGTGGATGTGGCGGAAGTGGCCCGCGGGCACGTAGCGGCGATGGAACGAGGCAGGAGTGGTGAGCGCTACATATTAGGTGGCGAAAATCTGACCTTGAAACAGATTCTGGACAAGCTGGCCGCCATCACGGGCCTGCGCTCCCCGAAAGTTAGATTACCGTATGCCGTGGCACTAGCCACGGGTGTGGTGGACACGGTGTTCACCGGCTTAGTGTTACGTCGCGAGCCGCGGGTGACGCTGGACGCGGTCCGCATGGGTCGAAAGAAAATGTTTGCTTCGTCCGCAAAGGCCGAGCGCGAGCTGGGTTGGAAAATTTCACCGGTAGAAGGCGCGTTGCGCCGCGCCGTGGAGTGGTTCCGGGAGCAGGGATATGCCTAGGACCGCCATCATAAGCGCCCTGGAGCGCGAGGTTCGCGGCGCCATTGGCGACTGGCGCATCGTGCGGCGCGATCATGGTGGCCGTCGTTTCAGATTTTACGAAAACGACCAAGCCGTCCTGGTTTGCGCTGGCATAGGGCCAGAGGCCGCGCGCCGAGCATGCGAGGCGATCATTGTGCTGTATCAGCCCGAGATGGTGATATCGGCGGGATTTGCGGGCGCGCTTGATCCGGCGCTCAAGGTCGGCGATTCATTCATTCCGCGGAGCATTGTGGACGTTTCCGACGGGAGCACCGTCGAGATTAATGCAGGCGATGGTGTGTTACTCAGTCTCGGTTCAGTTGCGGGAGCGGAGCAGAAGAGGAAACTGGCTCAGGTTTATAGTGCCCAGGCAATCGACATGGAAGCAGCAGCGGTCGCGCGCGGCGCCCAGGCCCGTGGGGTTCGGTTCGCGGCATACAAGGTGATTTCGGACGAATTGGATTTTGAACTGCCTGAGTTGGACCGTTTCATTACATCAGAAGGGAGATTCCGCACCGCAAGTTTCGTGTTTTTTGCCGGGCTGCGGCCGTGGCTCTGGAGCAATTTCGTGCGTCTGAAGGTGAACAGCGATAAGGCGGCCGAATCTCTCTGTCAGTGGCTGGAGCAGTACAACCGTCCTGCGGAACGTAACAATATTCGGACGTCAGGCGTATATCAGTCCGGCCAAAGCCGGGTAGTCGGCAGTACGAAGTAAATATGGCAGTGGCAAAAGCATCCACGCTTAGCGAGCGCCCGCAGGCCATTCCGGCGACCATGCGAGCTGCCGTGTATCGCGGCAAAAATGATGTTCGCATGGAGACCGTATCCGTCCCGGAGATCGGGAGCGGCGAACTGCTCGTCCGAGTGCACACCTGCGGCATCTGCGGGACCGATCTGAAGAAGATCAGCACCGGGTCGCACTCCGTCCCGCGCATCTTCGGGCATGAGACTTCGGGAACTGTTGCCGCTGTGGGTACAGGGGTTCGCAACTTTCACCCTGGGGATAGGGTTATGGTCTTTCATCACATCCCTTGTGGCGAGTGCTACTACTGCCTCCACAAAGTGTTTGCGCAATGCCCAGTGTACAAGCGAGTTGGCTGCACTGCCGGATTCGAGCCTAGCGGCGGCGGTTTCGCCGAGTATGTACGGGTGCTGGATTGGATTGTTCAGCGTGGTGTAGAGCGCATTCCAGACAGCGTCTCATTCGAGCAGGCGTGCTTTGTGGAGCCGGTGAACACGTGCCTCAAAGGTATAGAAACGTTGCGCCTGGAACCGGGTGAGAAAGTCCTGGTTATCGGACAGGGCCCTATCGGTATCATATTGGCAGCATTGGCCAAACGTGCAGGCGCTAGCGTAATAACTACCGATTTGTTCAGTCAGAGGCTTACAATATCTAAGAGATTCGGCTTACAGGAAACCGTGGACGCATCGCGAACCGACATGGTTCAGCGGGCGAGAGAACTCACGGAGGGACGCGGGGCGGACGCGGTGATCCTGGCGGTTGGGGGAAATAGTCTGATTCGTCCTGCTATGGACGCCGCCCGTCCTGGCGGGCGAGTGTTGCTTTTTGCGCAAACGGTGCACGGCGAGGCATCAATAGATCCTGCGGCCGTGTGTGTGGAGGAAAAGACGCTGCTGGGATCGTATAGCGCGTCGGTAGACCTTCAGAAGGAATCGGTGGGGCTGGTGTTCAGCCGCGAGCTGGATTTGGAACCGTTGATCAGCCACCGTTTCCCGCTGGAGCAAGCGGTGGAGGGGCTCGAACTGGCTGCCCATCCTCAACCAGAGTCGCTGAAGATTGTTATTCAGCCGGGCAGCTCGTGGGAAGGAAAGCTAGAGTGAACGGAAAAATGACAGCCGCAGTCCTCTATGGAAAAGAGGACATCAAGATTGAACAGGTACCAATACCCCGCCTGGCCGAAGGCGAGGTACTCATCAAAGTCCAGGTAGCCCTCACTTGCGGAACTGATCTGAAGGTTTATCAGCGCGGCTATCACGCGCGCATGATTGTCCCCCCGGCGCTGTTTGGCCATGAACTGGCCGGTGTAATCGAGGAAGTTGGTCCCAATGTGCGCGGCTTCAGGCGCGGCATGCGGGTTGTCGCACTGAATTCCGCCCCCTGCCAGATGTGTTTTTATTGCTCCAAACACCAGGAAAACCTGTGCGTGGACCTGCTCTTCAACAATGGCGCTTACGCCGAATACATACGTGTTCCGCGCCGCATTGTTGAGACCAATATGCTGGTTGTGCCCAACAGCGTCTCCTTTGAAGACGCCGCCATGACCGAGCCTTTGGCTTGCGTGCTGCGTGGCCTGCATGAGACTACCCCCGAAATTGGCGACACCGTGGTCGTGATTGGCGGCGGGCCGATCGGCATGATGTTCATCCAGGTTTCCAAGCTCACCGGGTGTAACGTGATTGCCGTAGTGAAGCGGGACTCACAAGTGGCTGCCGCCAAACACATGGGCGCGCACGAAGTTGTGCAGATCACCAAAGTGACGGACCCGATCGAAGCCGTGCGCTCACTCACCCCTGAACGCAGGGGTGGTGACGTAGTGATCGAGGCCGTAGGCCGCCCGCAGGCGTGGGAGTGGGCGATTGACATGGTCCGCAAGGGAGGCACCGTCAACTTCTTCGGTGGCTGCGCCAGTGGCACCAAGGTGCAACTGGACACCAATCGCCTGCATTATTCTGAAATTACCTTGAAAGCCACATTCCATCACACTCCGGAAACCGTACGTCGTGCCTTCGCCCTGATTGCAGAAAAGAAGGTCCGGGGCAACGACTACATTACTGGAGAAGCTCCGCTCTCAAGGCTGCAGCAGGTGTTGCGGCATATGTTGAATCGCAACGGCGACATAAAGACCGCCATCATTCCAGGACACTGATTCTCAGGGAATGACCGCGGCGCGCCGACCGGGAGACGCGAGTTCCATGGCATCCACCGCCAGCAAGCTTTCTAAGCAAAGACCGGAAATTGATGTTGCTGATGTGAGTGCCTGGAGCAAGTTGCCCGTGAAGTATGCCATTCCGCGCACCGCTCCCACTCTGGCGGAAGCTCGTGTTTATTGCGAGCGCCTGGCGCGCAGCCATTACGAAAATTTTTCGGTAGCCAGCTGGTTCTTACCGCGTCGCTTGCGGCAGCATTTCTACAACGTTTACGCCTATTGCCGAATTTCCGACGACCTTAGCGACGAGGTTGGCGATCCCGCCCAGTCGCTCGAGCTCTTGGACGATTGGGAATCTGAGCTGGAGGCCTGTTATACCGGCACCGCCCGGCATCCAGTTTTTGTAGCATTGGCTGAGACCGTACATACCTGCGAGGTCCCCAAGCAAACTTTTGCTGACCTGCTGATAGCTTTTCGCCAGGACCAGCGCGTAAGCCGTTACGAGACGTTCCAGGACGTCCTCGGATACTGCCGCTATTCTGCCAATCCCGTGGGACATCTAGTGCTCTACCTGTGCGGCTACCGCGACGCGGAGCGCCAGCGGCTATCTGATTTCACCTGCACAGCCCTTCAACTTGCGAACTTCTGGCAGGACGTGGCTGTGGACTTCGCTAAGGGACGCATCTACCTGCCGCTTGAAGACATGCGTGTGTGCAAGGTGAGCGAGGAAGACATTGCGGAGCGCCGCGCCACACCACAATTTTTGGAGTTGATGGAATTTGAAGTGGGACGCGCTCGCCAGTGGTTCGCGCAAGGTCTGCCCCTGGTAGATAAAGTTGACGATGAACTCGCGATTGACATTGAGCTGTTTAGCCGCGGTGGCCTGGCGATCCTCAGCGCAATTGAGCGGGACGGATATAACGTTCTACAGCGCCGTCCGGTTATCTCCAGGGCGCGCAAGCTTAGCCTGGTGGCCAGAGCCGCACTCAGGAAGTTGATGTGAGCGGCAGTGCGGGGTGCCGGCATGGGTGAACCTTCCCAATTCACGCCCTATACAGCAACTCCCGAGCAGCTGAGGACGGCGTACGCCATCTGCCGGAGCGTAGCCCGCGCCGCCGCCCGAAACTTCTACTATGCCTTTCTAGTGCTCCCACGGCACAAACGTGATGCCCTGAGCGCGGTGTACGCCTTCATGCGTCATTGCGACGATATTAGCGACCAGCCCGGGCTGTCTCAGCAGGAACGACGGGCCCGTCTTGATTCCTGGTTGGAATCCCTGCACCGCGTCCTCGAAGGTCATGCCAGTGATGACCCCGTTTTGATCGCCTTAGCAGATGCAGTCCGAGAGTTCCGCATACCAGTGGAATTGCTGGATCAGCTCGCCTACGGGACCGCGATGGATTTGGAGGACACGACTGTAGACCCCGCCACGGGCGCGATTTCCAAGATCCATTACCGTACTTTCGAAGAGCTGTATGTGTATTGCTACCGCGTTGCCTCGGTTGTCGGCCTGGTCTGCATTCGCATCTTCGGATATGAGGATCCCAGTGCGGAGCCTCTGGCAGAGGCTTGCGGGGTCGCCTTCCAACTCACCAACATCATTCGTGACGTGAAGGAAGACGCTGCAATGGGGCGGGTCTATTTGCCGGAGGAGGATCTGGCCAAATTCGGACGGTCGCCCATGGAGTTGAGCAACGGCTGCGATCCGGCGCGTTTCCGTCCAGTGCTGGAACTGGAAGCGGCGCGGGCGAGGGATTTCTACCGCGCTGCCGACGATTTATTACCTCTGATCTTTGACGACAGTCGCGCCGCTCTGTGGGTCTTGGTGACCATCTACCGCCGACTTCTGGAAAAAATTGCAAGCCGTGGCTACGACGTATTCAGCGGCCGAGTCTCCCTTACTACCCTGGAAAAGCTCAGCATCCTCTCTCAAGGCTGGGTGCGTCGCCTTACGGCATAATGTTGCTTCCGCTCTCCTCGCTATGACCAATTCCACTCCAAGAGCCACCGTTGCGGTTGTAGGCGGCGGCCTGGCAGGCTTGGCCGCCGGTTGCGCTCTAGCGGATACGGGATTTCGCGTCCAATTGTACGAACGCCGTCCTTATCTGGGCGGCCGTGCCTCGTCCTATCAGCATCCCGCCACGGGGGAAGTGGTTGACAACTGCCAGCACGTGCTTCTCGGTTGTTGCACCAACTTGATAGATTTTTATCGGCGTATCGGCGTTCTCGACCAAATTCGATGGTTCGACCAATACTTGTTTGTTGAGCCTGGTGGAAGACAGTCAACCCTGAAAGCTTCATCTCTGCCTCCGCCATTTCACCTGGCACCGTCATTCTTACGTTCTTCCGCGCTTCCCTCTCGAGATAAAGCTGCGATTGCCCGCGCGATGATGGCGATTGTCACGCGTTTGCCCTCAGATGACGGTCAACAGAATTTTCTCGATTGGCTCAAACTCCGCGGCCAGACGGGGGATGCAATTGAGAGGTTCTGGAAGCCGGTCCTGGTCAGCGCGCTCAATGAGGACCTCGACCGCGTCTCGGTTTACTACGGCGCGCAGGTTTTCCGCGAATCTTTTTTGAAATCAGTTGAGGCGGGAAAAATAGGTCTTCCCACCGTGCCACTCACAGAGCTTTATGGTGCGGCTGATGACTACATCCGCGCGCGTTCTGGCGAAGTCCATCTGCGGGGAGCGGTGGATTCGTTTTCGCCGGAACTAGACAACGTGCGGTTGTGCGTTGGTGGCCAGGAGGTCACGGCTGACTTTGCAGTTTTGGCGCTGCCTTATCAGGTCACAGCGTCCGTGCTACCACAAACTGCGGAGTCTGAGCCAATTCGCAACTCCGTCGCAGCATTGCAGAGTTCACCGATCACGGGCATTCATCTATGGTTCGACCGGCAGATTACAGATTTGGAGTACGCTGTTCTGCTGGACCGAACCATTCAGTGGATGTTTCACAAATCGAAGTTCCTCAAGCGGTCGGAAGATGCAACTGGCAGCTACGTGGAGCTGGTTGTGAGTGCATCAAAAACGTTGGTGGACAAGTCGAAAAACGAAATCGTCGAGCTCGCAATCCGCGAACTGCACGAATTCTTTCCTGCCGCTCGTGAAGCCAAGGTGGTGAAGTCAACAGTCATCAAGGAAGTCCATGCCAGTTACTCGCCTGTTCCGGGCGTGGACAGACTTCGCCCTCCCAACGTCACCGCGTGGCCGCGCGTATTTCTCAGCGGCGATTGGACGGCAACAGGTTGGCCGGCAACTATGGAAGGTGCTGTACGCAGCGGTTATTTGGCTGCGGAAGCACTGGCTCGTGCCGCAGGGCAGCGGCGGGTGAGTTTCCTACAACCCGACTTGCCCGCAAAAGGCTTCATGCGGTTTGGTAGTGGGTCAGTTTAGTTTTCGACAGGCTGGTGGTACACTTCCGGACACTACAGAAGGAGCAGTCAGACCGCAATGCCAGAAGCCGCCCCAGCCACTAAGCCGCAACCAATTGAAGCAGTACAGAATCCAGCCCAGCCAGAACCAATACCGGATTCCATTAGGAACACTCTCAATTTGAAAGTCGAAACAGACCAATTCGTGACAAGTCTTGCGGAATCGGAAGATGCCGTTTTGGTCTGTGCTATCGCGCCGTATGCATCCGTGCGGATATCCCCAGTGCAAGAGGTGAGCGCTGTCATTGGGCTACACGAAGAATTCGCATTTGAGGCGCTGATAGACGAGATTACCAGCCTTGGCTACAGCGAGCAGAAACTCATGATGCTGCTCAATTCGCCCGGAGGCGGTCTGCACTCCTCCTTTAAGGTTGCCCGCGCGATCCGTCAATCGTTCAAAGAAATTGAAATCTATGTACCACATATGGCAGCAAGCGGAGGCACCCTGATTGCGTTGGCTGCTGATAAAATTGTGATGGGTATCATGAGCCAGCTAAGCCCCCTCGACCCCCAGATTTATTACAATGGACGTCAGATTTCGGCTCTATCAGGACGGCACGCATACAATCGGATTTGCAAGATATTTGAGAACATAACAAAGGAAGAAGCACCTTACCCTGCGCAAGCAATAGCCGACAAACTTGATCCGTTCATCATGGAGGATTGGAATTGCGCTATTGAAACCGCCGAGGACTATAGTGGGCAGATTCTACAACTGGCCAATTACAAGCAGCCCGATAAGTTGGCGCATGAATTGATTCACCATTTTGCCGACCACGACAGTGACATCAATTTTGACACCGCTAAACACTTAGGAATTCGTGTCGAGAGACACGATGCGAACGAACGCAACAAGAAAGTATGGCGGATATTCCGTGCTTGGCTTGGGAAATTTTTGTTTCTCGAATCTGGTACACATGTGATCCGTTATGTGCTTCCAAAGCGCAAAGAAGGGAAAGGCGACGATGGCGAGCGACAAGCGGCCTGAGATAAACGGACGAGAAAGAGACGAAATGCACCATTCAGTTTGGGAAATTCCTGTTAGCAAGCTGCCTAATCGGGCGGCTGAGGTATGGGGTCACTGCTGCGCGACGCATTCCGATGAGGGGCCACACCCGAAAGAAGGGGAGAGTATAAAACCGGCGGCTCCACAACGCCGGTCAAGAGCTGAAAGAGCGGCGGGACATCTGCGCTAATCTCTCCCTAAGGCTTCCGTCACTAGCCGACTCTCGATGCGCGGCACTGAGACGGTCGGCTTTGGTATTAGCCTACACAATTCCTCAAGAGTCCATAGGTGGTCAGCCAGCCCCGCTTCCATTGCTGGCGTGCACCTGATTGTTTGGTGCGGGCGGCAATAGTTGTAAAACATGTGCCGCCGTTTACCGCCGATCTGACCACCCTTGCGCCCAATGGCAGCCATGTACTCGGACAGGTTTGCTGGCGCGGAAACTGGCGTTTCCGGCTTCGGTTCTTCGGCTGGAGCGTCAGACGTTGACCGCTCTACCAGCCATTTGGCTAACTGGTTCGGGTCGCGTGGGCGCTTGCCTTTTGCTACGGGCATGGCAATATGATGCCACACGCGGAATGCTAAAGCGACCCTTTGGATTCTCAAACTGACCCACTACCTGCGGTTTTTCCCGTAGGACCGTCCTAGGACAATCTGCAAGATCTCGTTTTTGGGAGTCGCTACCTGTTCAGGATTACACCGCGACTAGTGCGACTCCGCCGGCCACCAGGAGAGCCGCAATCCAGCGACGCCGGTCCACCCGCTCGTGCAGGAAAATGCGCGCGGCGACCGCGTTGGCGATGAAAGTGAGGGAAGCAGAGGCTGGCGCCACAAGGCTCACGTCCTCCCAGGAGAGCGCCAGAAGAAGACCGTAGAAGGCGACCGTCATTGCCAACAAGCCAAGAAGAAAACTGGGATTGCGAGCGGTCCGCAGTATTACGACTCGCAACCCACAACGCCGGCGAAGTTCGCCCAGATCGCCAACCTGGCGCATGGCTCGTGCGAGTAGCACATCGCCGATCGTAGATGCCACGACCACTAGGGCGATCGAAAGCCAGATATAAAGATCGCTCATGATTCACACTGCGGAATAGCAGGCGCTTCGTGCTCAATAGGAGCGGTGTGGGTCCGTGCCGGTCCCCCCGCGACAAAGCCGACGCCCGCAGCGATCATGGCGATTCCCATCCATCGCGTGGCCGTAACCTGCTCGTGCAATAGGAACTTGGCAATAAAAGCCAGCAAAACGTAACCGATGGAAGTCGCGGGAAGAACGTAGGTCAGGTCCGCCCACGAGAGCGCCGTCATATAAGCGGCAAAGAACGCAATCAGCAGGAGCACGCCGATTGCGACCCAGGGGTGGAGGACCGCAAGAATCACTTTCTGCAAGTTGTCTAAAGGGACCGCGCCCATGGACTTCATGCCGCGCGAGAGCAAGGCATCACCCGTGGCCCCAAAGACCACGATGCCAAGAAGTACAAGGTATTTGCGTAGATTCACGCCGGCTTCCTAGGCGCTGGCCGTCTCCACGGAAGCTTCCGCCTCTTCCGGCTGAGACGTACGGCCAGGGGTCGCAGGAGTAGGGCCTGGCTTGCTGTGCTGCTCCTTGACCCAACGCTGGCGCTGCGCTCGCAGCTTCAGGAAAGTCCTGGCCTCTTTGTAAAGACGCTTGCGCTCGGAAGAGTCGAAGAATGCCTTCTTCACAATACGGAACACAGCCCGCGGCCGGAAATAGTATTCATCATAAAAACGGTGGACGGCTTCCAGGATCTCCTCGCCGGAAAGCCCGGGATACTCCACGTGCGCGAGCTGATGGCCACCTTCATCCACCATTTGTTTGTTCGACATGAACCCATTCTTCACCGCGAAATCAAACAACTCGGTGCCAGGATAAGCGTGCGCCACCGATACCTGGATGGTCTCTACGTCCAGTTCCTTGGCGAAGTCAATGGTGGTGCGTATAGTCTCTGGAGTTTCTCCCGGCAGACCAAGAATAAAGTCTCCGTGGATCACCAAGCCGAGCTTCTTGCAATCTTTGGTGAATTGGCGGGCACGCTCTATGGTAGCGCCCTTCTTTATATTCTTGAGGATTTGCTGGTCGCCGGACTCATAGCCGACAATCAGAAGCCGGCACCCCGCCTCACGCATCGCCTTCAAAGTTTCGTAGTCGGTGGTCACGCGTGAAGTGCAGGACCAGGTCAGGCCCAGCGGTTTCAATTTCTGGCAGAGCTCAATCGTGCGAGCTTTCTGCAGATTGAAAGTGTCGTCATCAAAGAAAAATTCCTTCACCCACGGCCAGTATTCCTTTGCCTTGGCCATTTCGGCAGCAACACTGTCAGTGGAACGCTTTCGCCAGGGGTGTCCGCTGAGCGTCTGCGGCCACAAGCAGAACGTACATTGCGCGGGGCAACCGCGGGTAGTGTAGAGAGAAACAAACGGGTGCAGCAGGAAGGGCACGTTGTAGCGCCGCGGATCAAGGTCCCGGCGATAAACGTCTACTACGTCTGGAAGAACATCGAGATCACTGATCTGTGGACGGTCCGCATTGTGGACCACTGAACCGTTTTTGCGATAAGAAATGCCGGCGATCTCCGAAAGTGGCTTGCCCTGCGCAAATTCGACAATTGAATAATCGAACTCCTTGCGGGCGACAAAATCTATGGCCGGACACTCACGTAACGAGCGCTCCGGCAGTACCGTGACATGCGGACCCACAAATGCCACTTTAAGATTGGGGTTTGCCGCCTTCATCTTTTCCACCAGCCGAATGTCTCCCGGGAACCCCGGGGTGCTAGTGAACAGCACCAGAAACTCGAAATCGCGGCCGATCTGAATGGTCTCTTCGGCCGAAACGTGGTGGGGAGGTGCATCGAGCAATCGCGATCCCTCGAGCATGCCAGCCGGATACGCCAGCCAGACGGGATACCAATAAGATTCGATTTCGCGCGTTGCCGGCCAACGGGAGCTCGCGCCCCCATCGAAGTTTTCGAAAGAAGGTGGATTCAGAAAAAGTGTCTTTAAGGGCATATTGGGCGATGGGTTATTTTAACATCCCGGTTTGCGACAGGCTTCCCCAAACATGCCTAAACGCTATTGTCAGAAGATGCGCGGGAGCAACCTCTTTGCGGCGAATGCTCGGTTTGGAGCATTCAGAAGCACAAAAGAGTGCGTAGAGAGAGCATCCCAATAGGCCCAAAATTTACTTGCAGGCTTGGGTTCCAGAGTTGCCGGTTTAATTGTGCGACATCGCCCATTTTTCCAGATCTCCGGTTTCGCGCATAAGTTGAAGTTGAACACGCTCGACTTCGAACTCAGTATCCAGCAACGCAGCCGATCGCTCACCTGCCTGCAACATTGCGCTCTGCAAGTCCCGCAAAGTAGCGTTACCCGCCTCGGTGCGCGCCTCAGCGGTGTCGAGATCGGCCCTGGCCAACTCGGACTGCAATTGCGCCACTTCCCGTGCGGCTTCGAGCTGCCGTAATGTGCGGTGCAGCTTTATTGCTTCCAGCGAGACTTGGTCCTTTGCCGCTTGTGCCTCTTGGCGGGCGTGGACAGCTTGGGCATCGGCTGCGGCGGCATGGGCTCGCTGGGTCCAGTTCAAGAATGGGAATCTAATCACTAAACCAAAGGTCGCATTTTGTTTTTGGAAAGAGCCACGCACGAAGAATTGTTCAAAGTTGGTAAATGATGTGCTGATCAAGCCGTACTGCAGGGCAAGGTCAATCGCCGGTAACAGCGCCCTGTGCTCGCCCTTGGCGCGCAATTGTTGGGCGAACGCCCGCTGCTCGGCCGCCTTCACTGCCGCGCTGGTGTCAGCCGCTCGCTGACCGAGATCTTGATCTGCTTCCACTTCTGGCGCCGGCAGCGCAGGTATTGAGCTCGATTCCGTATTGACGGACTGCACCGGTATGCCGGTGAGCTGTGCCAGATGGGTCCGGAGCACATCGACCGCACCTTCGGCTTGGGTAATCCCGAGATGCACTTGCGCGGTCGTAAGACGCGCCTTCGTCTGGTCACGGGGACTATCAATTCCTTCCTTGATTCGCTCTGCCACTGCCGACTCAATCTTGTGGCTGATTGCGGCTTGCTCGTGCAATGTCTCCAGCTTCTTCTCCCATTTGTCTAACTCAGCGTAGGTGAGCGCGGTATCCAAAAGTACGCGGCTGCGTTGGTCTTTGCTTTGCGCGGTACTGGCCTGCCACTCGGTCTTGGCGGCGCGAATGAACTCGCGCTGCGCAGGATTGAGCAGGAGCGACTGCGAGGTTACGTTGAAGATAGTAGGCGCCGAGCCTTCAAGACTAAGCGGGAAGCCGTACGAGTAAGCCAACCCGGAGCCGACGGTCACCTGTGGAATGTATGTGCTGCGAGCCTCCCGCAAATTCTGGTAGGCATGCATTTGATCGGCAGTGGCCATTGCCATCTCGCTGCTGTGCACCAATGCCAGCTCAATAGCACGTCGCATCGTAAGACTTTGCGCACCACCCAAAGGCGGGAGGAATACGGAAAAGATCACCAAGAGCGCGGCAAAGAGTTGTGCTCGTGCACATGGAAGGAGTCGCAGCATTTTTTTCATCACGTTACCCTCGGAGGAAGTCTGCAACTGACAAAACAGGAGAATATAACAACCGGGCGGATGCGGATGTGCCCCTTGGGGAACCGCCTTAACGTTGCAGGCGGCTCAACGCTTGCTGCGCGGGAGGAAAATTGCTGGCGAGCGAGAGGGCTGCCCGGTATTCATCGGCGGCAGCGCGCTTGTTCCCTTCTTTTTCGAGGATCATGCCGAGCAGGTAATGTGCCTGGAAGGTGGGAGCATCCGCGACCGTAGCATTAGATGAAAGATAGCGCTGGAGGAATTGCGCTGCGGCAGGGAAGTTGCGGCCGCTGCGGAACAGCAGTTCGGCAGCGTCCACCCACGCTTCCCCGTCATTCATCTGCGCATGGTTGGCCTGGGCGATGGCGTTCTCCATCTCATCCAACCTCCCACGACGGCGATAAAATGAGGCCAGATTCAGCCAATAGCTCGCCTGATTGCCGCTTGCCCGAATGGCCGCCTGGTGTTCTTGCTCGGCCGCCGGCCAGTTGCTTTCTTTCTCTGCCAGGGATGCAAGTACCCAATGGGCTTCAGATTGATTCAGGTTGGCAATGCGCTTGGCCTGAGCACGCGCCTTGTCTTTTCCTCCCCCGAGAAAAGAAGGGGCTTCCAAATAAAATTCGGCGAGATCAGACTGCGCTCTTAGATTGGAATTATCGAGTTGCACAGCCCGCTCGAATTCACTGCGAACTTTCTTGGCAAGACCTATGGCGGCGAACCAACTGGAATGTTCGGCCTTCTCCCCGTACGCTCGACCCAGCCACATGTGGTAATTGCTGTTAGCGGGTTCCAGTGCGACTGCTTTTTGGGCGGCGCGGACCGCCTCATCCCAATGCTCCAGTGAGTAATAGGCTCGCGAAAGTAAACTGTAGGCGCGAGCATCATTGGGATCGGACCGCAACTGGGCTTGCAAGTTCGTGATAGCGACATCCACCCGGCCGGCCGATAGCAAGGCTTCTGCGGCTATGTCCGACCGTGCCGGACTGCCCGAAATCAGTAACGCGAAGAACAGGATCAGCATTCGGTTCATGCCTTAAGCCCTGATTTTTTCGGATTTCTACTGCACCGGCCGCGCCGCTAAACCACCGGCCAGCGGCTGACCATTGAGCGCACCTAGCGCCACCTGAGAATTTTCCGGAAGTCCAGAAACCTCAGCTAATGTCAGGTTAGAGATGCCGACGCTTACTGCTTGCCGCCGTAGCACGCCATCCACGATCTGAAATACATAGGGCTTGCCGCCGTCCTGATGGACTGCTTCGCGAGGCAACGTCAAAACGTTGCGGTGCTCGCCGGTCACGATTGTAACGTTGACGTTAACATTAGGCAGCAGCTTCATATCGTGATTGTCCACTGCGCAGGTAACCTGGCCCACGTTCCGTGTCCCAACCAGCTGGACTGCCACCGGCACGCCTTTCACATTTCCTCTCCAGATTCTCCCTGGCAAAGCATCCCACGTGATTTCGACTCTTTCTCCAGGCGACAAACGGCCTATATCGGGTTCGTCCACGAATGCACGCACCTGCACGCTAGAAGTGTCGGCGACTTGAATCAGTAAATCCCCGGTATTTACGAATGCGCCTTCGCGCACTGGTAAGGAGTAGACGATGCCGGCGCGAGGCGCGCGTATGTTCGAATTGCGCAGCATGTCCTCTGCGGCGGCGTAGGCTGCCTTGCCCTCGGTCTCCTGGGCCTGGACTTTTCCCACTTCGCTGGTGGAGTAGCGGTCTTTCAATTTTTGTTCGAGCAAATTTACCTGTGACTCAGCGCGTTGAAGTTGGTTTTCGGCGTCGTTAATTTCGCCCTTCGAGGCATCGCCCTTCTTTTCCAGACGCCGCATAGCATCCAGATTTCGGCGCGCGACATCGCGGTCGGTGCGGGCCCTCACCAGCTCTGCTTGAGTGGTCAGGACCTCTTCGCGGCTGCCTCCGCCCTTAATGGCTTCCAGGGCTGACTCGGCCGAACGCAACTGGGCCAGCGCCTTGGCCGCCTGCGCCCTGGCATCGCTGTCATCCAATTGCAGTAGCGGTTGCCCGGGCTTCACGTGATCGCCTTCATGCACCAGCACGCGTCGCACGCTGGCCGGAGCGAGTGCGTGCGCTTCGAAGTTTTGCACCGGCTCAACCTTGCCGTTGGTGGAGATGGTTGCGCGGATCGTTCCCCTGACAACGGTCGTCGCTCGCACCGGAATGTCGCTGCCGCGCAGCGACACAAACGCAGCCAGCAGCACTACTCCTACAATCAGTGCGAGCGCAACCAGCCAGCCCCTATAGCGGGTCAGCAATCCAGCGTGTCCGTTATTGGTTCTTTGTGCCATCGATGCGACTTCTATGTTACTAAGTTACCACCACTTGCGAGCACCAGCAGAGTCACATAGGTAACGGGTTCAACTCCTGGTGCTCGAACACTCGTTACTGCGGGAACGGCCTTTCGACGTTCCACAGGTAAAGTCTTAGATGCCCTAGGCTTATTGGGGTAGCGGCGATATTCGCCATCTCGCTGCGACGCGAAAACATCTCACTAAAAGCCATTCACGAATATGCGATTGGGACTGATAAAACGGGCGGTAGCCAGGACTGTGGATGACGTAATGAAGAACCACACTATGGCCTTTGCTGCCGCGCTTTCCTATTATTTCGTGCTTTCCTTGTTCCCGCTGCTAATCGTGTTGGCGGCGCTGGTGGCTCATCTTCCTGTTCCTCACTTGTTTGACAGTATTCTGGGAGTATTGGCGCGAGTTGTACCGTCGGACAGCATGGGGCTGGTGCGCAAGATCGTGGCCTCCGTCATTCAGCCTCATCGCGGCGTGCTCACTCTGGGCATCGTGCTCACAATATGGTCGGCGTCCAGCGGCTTTGCCGCCATGATCGAGGCCCTCAACGTTGCCTACGATGTGCCCGAGACTCGGCCATATCTGAAAACACGTTTCCTGGCAATCGGGCTCACATTCATGGTTGGCTCCTTGTTGGTGGTTGCTCTCAGCGTCCTGGTCGTGGGACCTCAATTCGGAGGCTGGCTCGCGGGCAAGGTCGGTTTGGGACCGGTGTTCGTTGCCGTCTGGCCGTACTTGCGCTGGACTGTCGCCATAGGTTTTACCGTGCTGGCGGTCGAGACCCTATACTTTCTGGCGCCAAATGTGAAGCAGAGATTCTTATCCACTTTGCCAGGCGCCGCGATTGCGGTGGGTGGCTGGATTGGCCTTTCCTATCTTTTGGGAATTTATTTTCGCAGTTTTGCCCAGTTGAACAAGACCTACGGCGCACTGGGCGCCGCCATCGCGCTGTTCGTATGGTTTTACTGGACCGGCCTGATCATGCTGATTGGAGCCGAGTTCAACTCCGAATTGATTCAACTGCGGAACCAGGGTCGTCTGCCGCTCAAGCAGCCCCCGCCACATGAAGTCACCCCCAAACCAGCCACCGAGGCCGATCTGGCTGCATAATTTTCGCGGTTACCCAGCCGAATCCTCGCTGCGCGTATCGCAGTGGTTACAATGGCGACATGGCCCGTGCTCCCCGCTATACGCCAGAACATGCCAAAGCTGGACTGGACGCCTCATTTCCCGAGATTGAGACCTGGCCCAACCAGTTTCCGGCTTACGAGATTGTAGTTGATGTGCCGGAATTTACTTCGGTGTGCCCAAAAACCGGGCTGCCGGATTTTGGCGTGCTGAAGATTCGTTACATGCCCGATAAGCTTTGCCTGGAGCTGAAGTCACTGAAAGAATACCTGCTCACTTACCGCAACCTTGGAATTTTCCAGGAAAATATTGTGAACCGCGTCCTCGAAGATGTGGTGCGGTGCGCCAAGCCGATGTGGGCAGAGATCACGGGAGACTTCCGGCCGCGAGGCGGAATTGCCACCGTGGTGACTGCTCGCTGGCCGCGTCCGAAGAACCGGAGCCGCAGCCGAGTTTAACCACAGAGGACACAGAGGAACACAGAGAAAATCTTTGACTTCTTAATCAATGAATCAAATCTAGTAGGGTCAGCTGTCTAGGCCGCCGTACCCAGGCCAAATAAGAAGAGGCTTCGGCGGACGTCGGGCGGAGCTCGCAAGGGCTTGATAAAAAAAACTAAATAGCCGGGCTGAAGGATTTCCTCTGTGTTCCTCTGTGTCCTCTGTGGTTAAAAATCTCCGCCGGATGCCATGTTATAGTCGCGCCAGCCCATGCAAACCCGGCATCACGCGCGGCTGGCACTCTTGCTGCTCACCGCACTTAATTTCCTGAACTACATTGATCGGTCGGTTCTCTTTGCGGTGCAGCCGCTGGTGCAGGCGGAATTTCACCGCAGTGACGCGGACTTCGGTTTCCTAACCACTGCTTTCTTCCTCTGCTATATGTTCGCTGCGCCCATCGTCGGCGTGCTGGCAGATCGCTATCCGCGCAAGTTAATAATCATTACTGGAGCGATTGTTTGGAGTGCGGCAACGCTGCTTACGGCTGTCACTCACGATTTTCATACGCTGCTCTTTCGCCACGCAATCGTCGGCATTGGGGAAGCAACGTTCGTGACCATTGCGCCCGCCTTTTTGGCTGATCTGTTCGGCGAGGAGCGCCGGGGCCGAATCATGGGCCTGTTTTTTATGGCCATTCCCGCGGGTACAGCGTTGGGATATGTGTTGGGCGGGCAGTTGGGGCCGCAATACGGATGGCGCACGCCGTTTTATGTGGCCGCAATTCCAGGGCTCCTCCTGGCATTGGGGATGCTGTTCATTCCCGAGCCGAAGCGTGGAAGTTGCGATCGTTTGCACGAGAGCGTAGAGCGCGGCACTCTCCGCGGGTTGCTACGCAATCCCGCGTTCTGGACGGCAACTCTGGGCATGGCAGCGATGACCTTCGCCTTGGGTGGACTCTCGGTCTGGATGCCAACCTTTCTATCGCGCATGCGCGGCTATTCGCTCGCCCGGGCGAATCAGATCTTCGGCGGAATGACGGCCTGCAATGGCATTGCTGCCACTCTAACGGGTGGCTGGTTGGGTGACAGGTTGCTGCGCCGAACCGCGGGCGCGTACTACCTGGTTTCAGCAGCCAGCATGGCGTTGGCAATTCCTGCCATGATCCTGGCCCTGTATTCCAAATCGTCGCTGATGTTGCCCGGAATCTTTGTGGCAGAATTCTTGCTGTTGTTGAATACCGGTCCGTTGAACGCCGCGGTTGTTAACTCTGTCGGCGCGCACATACGGGCCACTACAATCGCTGTCAACATCTTTACCATCCACTTGCTGGGTGACGCCCTATCGCCCACCGTGATCGGTGCAATCTCCGATCGCCGCTCTCTCGAATGGGGTTTCGCGCCCGCCGTTGTGGCCATCGTTCTTTCGTCCGTCATATTGTTTTACGGCATGCGTTTCGCCCCCAAGTTGGGTAGTGGAGCGAATCCAGGCGATGCCATCTCAGGAGCGACGGCGGGGTGATCTACTTCTGGTGGATTTCAGGGTTAATCCTGGCAGCCGTTTGGTTCTCGCGCGTGCTCGACGCAGCTCTCGGAATGCCAACCATCGCAGATCTCGCCCGCCCCGAGTGGGACCGTCCTACTTCTTCTAAATCCAAAATCAGCATGATTGTTCCGGCCCGCAATGAAGAAGAGATGATTGGCAAGACGCTTCCTACAATGCTGCGGCAGGACTATGAAAACTATGAGGTGATCGCCATTGACGACCGCTCTACTGACCGGACCGGCGAGATTATAGATCGCATAGCTTCCGCCCATGCTGCGGGCCAGGATGGACCTTCGTTGAAGGTGATCCACATCTCCGAGCTGCCCACAGACTGGATGGGGAAGCCGCATGCCATGTGGGTTGGCGCACAGCAGGCTACGGGCGACTGGCTGCTGTTTACCGACGCCGACATTACTTTCAGTCCGGACTGCCTGCGCCGAGCGGTTACTTACGCCGAGGAAAGTAAGACCGATCACCTGGTGCTGATTCCCACCCTGATTATGCTCAGCGTGGGGGAGAGAATGATGTTGGCATTCTTCAACATTCTTTTCGTCTTCGGTCATCGTCCCTGGAAAGTTGCCGATCCGCGTACTAAAGACCATATGGGCGTGGGCGCTTTCAACCTGATTCGCCGCCCGGTGTACGACCAAGTGGGCACACATGCCAAGTTGCGGTTTGAAGTGTTGGACGACGTAAAGTTGGGCAAGATCGTCAAAGAGAATGGATTCACGCAGAGGGTCGCGCTGGGCCGGAACTTGATTTCGCTGCGCTGGGCAAAAAACGCCATGGGCGTGGTTCGCAATCTTACAAAGAACTTCTTTGCGCTAATGCAGTTCCGCTGGCCACGCGCGTTGGGGTCATGTCTTCTGCTGGCGTTCTTCCACTGGATGCCATTTCTTGGCATTTTTCTAGCGCCGGGATGGAGTCGAATCGGTTACGCCCTGGCCTTGGTTTCAATTTTTCTTATTTATGTGGGGCTCTCCTGGACCGAACCGATCTCGCCGCTCTACTTTGTTCTGCATCCCGTGGCTGGCCTGTTGTTCATGTACATCATGCTGCGGTCCACAACATTGACGCTGTGGCGTGACGGCGTGGTTTGGCGAGGGACGTTTTATCCCTTGAACGAGTTACGCCGCGGCTTGGTGTAAGGCTCTCATTCCGGCACATTGGGCTTGTCGGGCCGGTTCGCGCCGGGACTCGCACCATCATCGGCATCCGCGTCGGGAAAAGCCACGCTATCGCCGGGAATTTTTCTTTTGCTTGCTTTCTTGGTCCGCGGTTTCTTCCCCGGCCGGAACTTTCCGGCACTGTAGTGGCCACGGCGTTCTACGTCAAACTCTTTAGGGACGGGCGGTAGCCGTCCGGTGTCACCTTTCAATTGGCGGGTTTGATTCAGGACAATTTCCGGGCGGCCATCATATTCGCGGATTTGACCGTGAATTTCGATGGATTTGCCAACCAGCTCGCGCACATCCCCCAAGTTGCGAAGGTCACGAGCAAATACCACTACGCTGAACGGACACTTGCGGTAATCCTCACAAAAGTTAATGAACGTCGTCCCGGTATGGCTCTCATTCACTCCCACCACCTCGCCTATCACACAAGCTGTATCGCCGATATGTCTGGCAGCTTCCTGAATAGCCATACATTCCGCAGAAGCGAGTAGCGAGCCGCTTAGCGTCAAAATCGCGGCTGATGATGTCACGCGAAAGAAATTTCGTATGGTCACAAGACCTACTTCGTCGGCTCGATTTTCAGCGCGTCATTAAAGCGATTGAAATAGTTGAACAGACCAACCGCGGCCGCCAGTTCCACGATCTGGCCCTCGTCGAAATGTTGGCGCAGTTCCGCCCACAGCTGGTCGTCAATGGTATGGGCATCACGAGTCATGCGCTCCGCAAAACGCAGCGCGATCTTTTCCGCTGCTGTGAAATCCTTCCGGCCCTCAAAATCTTCCAGATGCGTGATCTGGTCATCGCTCCAGCCGTGCCGTCTTGCCAAGACGGTGTGCGAGGCCAGTCAATACTCACAGCCGTTAATCTGCGAGGTCCGCACAACCAGCAACTCTTTGAGCTTTGCGGGAACTGTGCCGGTATTCATGACGGCCCGGAAATGCGCGATCAGCGTGCGCAAAATGTCCGGGCGATGCGCGGCGGTCCGGAACATGTTGGGAACATTGCCGCGCTCCTTCAGGTAGGTGTCGAAAATTTCGGCACTACCAGCGTCAACCTGCGACTTTTCCAATCGGGAAATGCGCATAAGAGTCCTCTCTAAAGGCCTTCATTGTACGTTGGGTCGGCGACTCGGGATGTGACGAGGAGCAAAGCCGCCATTTTCCGCGAGCAAAGGAAAAGCCCGGGAGTCGCGGACCCGAACTTGGTGGCCACGAAATCCCGGGCTTAATTCAGTTCAACGAATGACCGCTACTTAAACGATTTGATCGCAGTGGCCTCGTCGTCTTTAACGTCGAATACGGTATACAACTTTGTGATTTGCAGCAGGTCGTGGACCTTCTTGGTCAGCTTCAGCAGCTTCAATTCGCCGCCCTGATTGCGCACCGTGGTAAAGGCGCTGACAAGCTCACCGATCCCGGAGCTGTCAATGTAGTTGACGTCACCCAGGTTCAGCAGGATCTTCTTGCTCCCTTTTCCCACCAGGTCGCGAACCGTGTCCCGCAGGACCACGCTGCCTTCGCCCAGAGTGATGCGGCCGCTGAGGTCAACGATCACTACTCCATCCACTTGCCGTGTGCTGGTCTTCATACTCACTGGGAAGCCTCCTTGTGTCCCGCGGCTGGGCCGTGGACGTGCTTGATAAGTTTAATTTCGGTGCCTGGATGTAAAGCGCGTATTTGCACGTCATCCATAAATGCACGTATTAAGAAAATTCCTCGCCCCGATTGCTTGAGCAGGTTTTCCGGCGCCAGGGGATCGGGAATCCTGCTGGCGTCCAGGCCGCGCCCCTCGTCGGTGATCGTAATGATCAGGGAGCCGGGGGTCCGCTCGAATACCACCTCCACTTTCTTGGCCGGATCATAAGCGTTGCCATGGAGGACTGCGTTCACCATGCTCTCGCGTACCGCCATCGCGATCTTAGTGACGTCTTCTTCACCGAAACCGGCACTGGTGGCAACTTGGGTGGCTGTTTCCTCCGCATGATTCACACTGTCGAGCGTCGAGTTGAGCGTGTAAGAAACGCGCTTACCGGACATGTTAAAGGTGGTCAAAATGGTAAACGACGGAGCGACCTTCGGCAGCTGCTGTCGCGATCCACATACATCCTACGTCAAATGGCGGCTGGACAGCAGTGGGGTAGTTTGCCTGTCAGCTTGGGAAATGTCAATGAAAGCGCAGTTCGCTTGGGCCTGGGCCGGATTGTAAATGAATCGCTCGCGCCAGGAACGATTTCGAGTTTTTTCGGGCCTCGCAGCTCGGCTAGCGCTTTGCAGTTCAGCTCGATTACGGCCGGGTCTCTGTCGCCAACCATCAGCAACGTTGGCGCAATTACCTGGCGCAGCGCGTCTCCCGCAAGCTTCGGACGGCCTCCACGGGAGACAACTGCCGAGATCAACTCTGGAAGCTCGGCCGCGGCGCACCAGAGCTGCCGCACGCTGCTGGACGGAACCCGGCAACCCCAGCTGGCCAGGGGTATGAAGCCAGCTCCAGATAAAACTGGGGTAACAATGCAGGTTAATCTGGATTCCTCGCAAACTCTTTTGTATTCTCGTGCTTGATGTCGAAAGTTGCCCTCACCGAGCTGTTGGGCGCGCCCGTGTTCGATTCCGCGGGCGCGAGCGGACGGGTGCGCGAAGTTGCCATGCATCCCCAGGAAGACTCGGCGCGAGTGGCGGCATTGGTGGTTAAGACCAAGTCCGGCGACCGAATGCTATCGTTCGCAGCGATAACCAACATCAATGGCGGAATACGTTCCTCTACTCCGATGAAGGACTGGCCTAAGGGCTCCGAGTCGGAGGGCACTTTCCTGCTGAGCCGTGACCTGCTGGACCAACAAATAATTGACGTCCATGGACGCAAGGTCGTTCGCGTGAACGATGTGGACCTGCAACACGAGTTGGTCAATAACCACGTGGTGCTGAAAATTGGCGGGGTTGACGTCGGCCCGCGTGGCGCGGTACGTCGGTTGCTCAAAGGACTGGTTCCGATGCCCGCGCTCCGAATCTTATTGCGAAACATTCCGCCGCGCGAGATTCCCTGGGAATTTGTCGACGTAATTGAGACCGATCCAGCTCGCCGGGTAAAGCTGAAGATCTCTTATGAGCGACTAGCACGGTTGCACCCCGCCGATATTGCCGACATCATCGAAGAATTGGCGCCAGCCGAGCGCGAAGCTGTCTTCGAGACTCTGGATCACGGAGTGGCGGCCGAGGCGCTCGAGGAGGTACATCCCAAGCTTCAGGCCTCAATTGTGGAATCACTCGATTCTGATCGCGCCGCCGACATCGTTGGCGAGATGGACCCCGACGCGGCTGCGGCTCTGCTAAAAGAGCTGCCGGAAGAGACTAGCGAAGAAATCCTGGGAGAGATGGAACCCGAGGAGCGCAGCGAAGTAGCCGACCTGCTCGAGTTTAGTGGCGACACGGCTGCCGGACGGATGACCACCGAGTACATGGCCCTCCCGCCCAATGCTACAGTGCACGACGCCGTCGAGATGTTGCGCCACTTTGAGGGTGGGATTGAAACCGTAAGCACCGTGTACCTGGTGGATAAAGAAGGAAAGTTGGTGGGAGCCGTGCCCTTGTCCAGGCTGGTGTTGGCCAGTGCCGGCGACCCGCTTCAACCCCTCAGCATGGAGCCACTGATTTCAGCCCATGCAGGGGCGAGTGAGAAAGAAGTGGCAGAGTTGTTCGATAAATACAATCTTATTACCCTGCCTGTAGTGGATGATGAGGGTAAGCTGACCGGCGTCATCACTTCGGACGATGTGATCAGCCTTTTGCGCAGCAAGCTCTGACCTCGCGTGCCTTGCATTTCGACTTCCGAACCAAAAAAGTCCTGCCTTGGGCGTTAAATCTATTTACCAAATCTGCTAGACCGCATTTATTCTGTTGCCACTCTGATAAATCGGACTTCTTAACGTGAAGCGTGCATTACGATGGGCCAGACAGCGCAGGAAAATTCTCGTCCTCCTGGCTGTTATTGGCCCCGGAATCATCACCGCCAATGTAGACAACGATGCCGGTGGCATCCTTACCTACTCGTCTGCCGGCGCTCAATTCGGTTACTCGCTGCTGTGGACCATGATCCCAGTCACGCTATCCCTGATTGTGATTCAGGAGATGGCATCCCGCATGGGGGCGGCCACCGGCAAGGGGCTGAGCGACCTCATCCGCGAAGAGTACGGCTTCCGCATAACTTTCTTTATGATGCTGGGCGTTACCATCACCAACTTTGGCAACGTCGTGGCTGAATTCGCTGGCATTGCCGCCAGCCTGGGACTGTTCGGAGTGTCCAAGTACATTTCGGTGCCGATTTGTGCGGCGTTGGTTTGGCTGCTGGTAGTTAAAGGCCAGTACAAGACGGTTGAGAAAGTCTTTCTGGCTGCCTCCGGATTTTACGTTTGTTACATCATTGCCGGGGTAATCGCCGGCCCAGCGTGGAAAGAATCGTTGGTCTCCACGGTTAAACCGCCGCCCTTTACTTTGCTCACCCAGCGCGACTATCTGTACATGGTCATCGCCTTGGTCGGCACCACTATTGCTCCCTGGATGCAGTTTTATCTGCAAGCCTCTGTGGTTGAAAAAGGTATCACCCGGCGGCAGTATGGCGCTTCTCGCATTGATGTGGTCGCAGGCTGCATCTTCACCGATGTGGTCGCGTGGTTCATCATCGTCGCCTGCGCTGCAACCCTTTATGTACACGGACACACACAGATCCACGATCCTGCGGATGCTGCCCAGGCGCTGCGCCCCCTGGCGGGTGAATATGCGTACATCTTGTTCTCGGTTGGATTATTTAATGCGTCGTTGTTTGCAGCTTCCATCCTGCCGCTTTCCACCGCTTACACGGTGTGCGAGGGTCTGGGCTTCGAATCCGGCGTTGGAAAGCGATTTGGTGAGGCGCCGGTTTTCTACTGGCTTTACACCATTCTTATCGCCGCCGGTGCCGGCATTGTGCTTATCCCCAACCTGCCCTTGATTCCAGTGGCGATTCTGTCGCAAGTCGTGAACGGCATCGTCTTGCCCTTTGTGCTCATTTTCATGTTGCTGTTGATCAACAAGCGTGAGCTGATGGGTAACCTGGCGAATTCGTGGCTCTATAACGTAGTGGCATGGGTCACGACCATTACCATGATCGGACTGACCGTCGCCTACGTCATGTACTCAAGAAAAGGGTGAACGAAACGAGCTTTCACAAGATTCTTCCGGCGGCGATATCACCCACCAGTTCCAAATCAGCTTCCAGGAAGTCATAGTCCTTCAGCTTGCCCTTCTCTACCCAGCGCACGTCGCGGAAGATCCGATTTTCGAGCTCACCCTTGAATTTGTGGACCACAAAAAAGCGCAGCTCAACCGAACTGCCGCCCTTGTAGGTATGACGGATTCTCGTGACCTCCTCGCCAACATCGGCGTGGATGCCCAGCTCTTCTTCCAGTTCGCGGCGCATAGCATCGCGCGGCTGTTCACCCTCTTCGATCTTGCCGCCGGGGAATTCCCACTTAAGCGGCATGGTCTGGTGCTTGGTGCGTTGGCAGATAAGTAGTTTTCCGTCTTGTACGATCAGCGCGGCGGCCACCAGTTTCATCGCGCCCTCAGGAGCTGGATTTTTCCATGAATTGCCCGACGACTCGGGCGCAGTACTCAACCAATTGGCATTCGTCGGAGCCGAACGCGGCGGGGAAGTGGCTGTCTATGTCGAGTTCACCGACGACCTTGCCGTGAACAAAAATCGGCACCACAATTTCGGATTTCGTCTCCAGTGAGCAGGCGAGGTATCGGGGGTCGGATTGTACGTCGTCCACCACTACGGTTTTACCGCTGGATGCTGCCGCCCCACAGATGCCCTGATGGAGAGCAATCCGGGTATGCGGCGTCATCGCGCCAACAAATGCGCCCAGCACCAACATAGGCTGCTGGCCGGTCTTCTCCTCTTCCAGCATATAAAACCCCACCCAATTGAACTTCAAGACGCGCGCATTCAAGCAGGTGACAATATTGGTCATCAGCTCGTAGGTAGAGGCGGCAGTGGCCGCCATAACTTCAATTTCTTTCTTGATCTGGTGGGCCTTCGCTAGCGCTGGCATTTAGCTCAATTAAACCACAGGAGTTTACTGTTGGGATGGATTGCGGATTAACTTGCAATGCGACGGACGCCGGGGGCTTCCACTGACATCCCAGGGTTGATGATTTTCGCCAGCGCCTTGAGCCCAATCAACAATGTCGGTGCTGGAGTATTGAAGTAGGGGTCGGGCACACAATAGATATTACGGTCCTGTACGGCACGCATGCTCTCCCACCCGCGACGTTCCACGATCTTCTCCAGCGGGACGCGATCTCCGGCGCCGCACCATGCCGCCACAACTATGTCAGGGTTGGCCTGAAGGACTTCCTTCGCAGTGGTTTGGCTCCCCGGAATCCCGACAAATTCGCCGCCCACAGCTTCCACCAGTTCTGCGACCCAGCGTTGCGAGCAGATGAGGGGCTTGCCCCATTCCTCGCAGAAAATTCTCGGTCGGTCCGATGGTTTTCTTGCGCGGACCTCCTGGCTAACCGACTCGATTTCACTTTGCATGCTCTCGATTACTTGTTGGCCCCGCTCTGCCATTCCCAGTATGCCAGCGATAGTCGCAATATCCATGTAGATATCGGCCAGACTTTTTGGGGCGAGACCTAGAAAACGCGCTCCGGACTTGAGGATCTGCGTAAGTGCTTCTATTTGGTAGGGGACTGATGCGATGACCAAGTCGGGTCTTGCTGCGACGATTTCTTCCGCTTTTGCTGTCCACGAATCGGCTACAAGCGCGCGACCGTTCGCCACACCGGGCCACACTTCTTCGCAGTATTTGGTGCAAGCCACCAGCCGATCCAATGCCCCAAGTTCAGCCAGCACCACAGTTGCACTAGGTTGGAGGCTCACAATCCGCTGCGGACCGTAGTCATTCATGATTTTCATTTCGCGCGGGTTTCATCTAGAGAAGAATGTTGCGACTTCCGGATCACGCCATGACTGATGGCCGCTGTAACTCAGGCGCGTCCCTAACCAAAAAGCGTTCCATCTCCGCGGCACGGGTCTTCGGCAATTTGTCCCAGCGGTGCTTTAGATAGGCCCATGGAATGTGAAACAGCAGCACCCGCGGGCTGAACTTGCTTGAGGAATGGATCCAGCAGGAATGGGTGCACCAGCACTGGGCTCCCGGAATGGCAGCGACTTCGTCCTTCATCTGCTGCGAATTCAGCGCCGCGGTGAGATCAAAATTGTAGTCCTGCAGCCGTCCCAGCTTGCCGCGCATCTCGCACGCCCGAAAATGACCGTCGTGATCAATCACAATCGTGGTCTCACCGGCCGTACAACGCATGGGCCAAGCTTTGTTGTTGTAATGGTTTCGCTCATGAATCTCGAAGTGAAGCTTTAAATTTCCCAGGTAATACATCCGGGCCAATTCGCGAGCGGGTGACTGCAAATGCCCGAAGAGACGATCGGCATACTTTTCGTGAAACCACATCAGCTGGCGATGCAGGTCTGCAAGGTCCTCGCGCGGAACCTGCTTCAATGAGGGATCTAAGGGGTCGCCGCGAACGATCTCAAAGTACTGCCCGTCCAAATCAGATTCGCGCATGAGCTCCAGGCCGAGTTCAACCAGTTCGCGATAATTCTCGCTGGTGATACAGGTAGCCACATTCCGCCGCAGACGACGGAAGCCGTTCCAGCGTTCCGCGGCCATCTCCATCGTGGCCAGGGTCTTGACGAAATTATTAGGCACGCCGCGAATGGTGTCGTGTGTGTTGGCAAGGCCGTCGAGCGAAAAATTCAGGTCAATCACCAGCTCGGGACAGCGTTCCAGCAGGTATTCGATCGCACTAACCAGCTGCTTGGGCAGTAGTCCGTTGGTAGGCAGATTGATGTGTCGTACGCCGTTATTGAGATAAAAAAGCTCGATGATCTCGGCCAGTTCCTTGCGCATGAAGGGTTCGCCGCCCGAAATCCAGAGCTTGTGGAAGGGCGGAGCCGTCGCACTTATGCGCGCCAGCTGCTCGAAGCTGATGTCGTGTCCCTGATTCAGCTCCTCCCAGTAGAAACAAGTGCGACATAGCGAATTGCAAGTTGAGGTGACAAACAGAAATAGCGATTCCAATTTGATGGGTTGGAAAAGGGTCTTGGCGTAATGGAAGTACCTGAAGGCCACGGTGCGCCGATTATAGACCCCGATGGGTGCCCCACTGCTCGTGAGAAAGGGCGGATGTTGTCACCGCAAACCCGGACAAGCTACGACAACTTCTTCAACACCGCCCCCAATGCATCCATTGCCAAATGGCTGGCGTGTACGGATTCATCAGGCAGGCTACCGGCGGCTGCAACTAATTCCTCGCGACGCAATTTCCTCGCATCAGCCAGGCTGCGTCCTTTTACGAGCTGAGTCAGAAGCGAAGCGCACGCCATCGAAGGAACGCACCCCTTGGCCAGGAATCCAATCTCCGAAATTCGCCCATCCACTACCTTTACGCTTAACCGTAATACGTCGCCGCAGGCGGGGTTTTCAATTTGCGCCGAGGCGTCAGGCTGGGCCACATCTCCGGCATTTCGCGGGTTCTGAAAATGATCGAGTACCTGCGCCGAGTACACCCTCCAATTGTAATCAGGAGCGAAGAGGAGAGGCTCGATTCTTTAAGTAATACTTTAGGTCGCAGTTTGCCCGGTCGGCTCACGTGGACAGAAGAGCACCAGAATCCCAGCGACCGCCAGTGCTGCAACCATGCAACTGAGTCCCGGAGTGAACGAGTGTGTGCGGTTATAGAGATATCCAATTAGATATGGTCCACAGAAACCGCCCAGATTGCCCAACGTATTAATGAAACCAATGGAGGCCGCCGCCGCGGAGTCGCTCAGCAGTGCGCTGGGTAATGCCCAGAACGCCGGCAGATACGCGTTGACGCTCACCGCGACAAGTGTGAACAATCCCAAGGTCAGTGGCACAGATCGAGGCAGCGAGCTTAACGGCAGCAAGGCAGCCGCGCCCAGAAATAAGGGAATGGCCACGTGCCAGCGCCGCTCGCGAGTGCGGTCCGAGTGCCAGCCATTCACCTGCATGGCAATAAAAGCGGCAATGTACGGAAGGGAACCGAACAGACCGACACGAAAATCAGAGAACATTGAAAGCCGCTTGAGCATGGTCGGAAACCAGGAGATGAAGGCGTAATAACCGGTGTAAGAGAATATGACCACTGCCGCCAACAGCATCACACGTCCTGAGCGCAGCGCTGCCAATACGCTCCCAGAGCCGGATGAAGCTTTAGCCAACTTTTCCCTCTGCAACTCCGCGGTGATCCACTGGCGCTCGTCGGGCGCCAGCCATTCCGCGTCATGCGGCCAATCCGGTAAATAAAATAGCGTGACCACCCCGAGTACAACCGCCGGAACGCCTTCCAGCAGGAACAGCCAGCGCCACCCCTGCAGTCCGAACCAATGCACGCCTAGCAGCGCCCCCGCGAGCGGCGACCCAATGATGAATGAAAACGGGATCGCGGCCATGAAGTTGGCTACTGCCTTGGCGCGATCTTCATAGACGAACCAATGCGTCAAATAAACGATAACGCCGGGGAAAAAACCGGCCTCGGCTGCTCCCAATAGGAACCGCGCCAGGTAGAGCTGGTTGGTGGTATGTACCCATCCGGTCAGGCCGCTAAGTACTCCCCACACAATCATGGTGGCGGCAATCAGGCGCCGCGCACTCCAGCGCTCTACCAGCAGCGCCCCGGGAATCTGCAGCGCCGTGTAACCGATGAAGAAAATACCGAAGGCGGTGCCGAAAACCCGATCACTGAAGTGTAGATCGCGCGACATTCCCAGCGTCGCATAGGCGAGGTTGGTTCTGTCCAGGTAATTCGTGATGTAGATGACGAATAAAAAGGGAAGCAAGCGGCGCGCAATGTGCCTGCGGGCGCGTTCAGCCACAGCTCCGCGCGCGGTGGATGTTCCTGGCAAAAGGTTGTCAGTATATACCTGCAGTCGGAGCAACAATTCTCAGGGACGGCAGTCTGCAGGGCTGTCAGCGCCGTGCGCCTGCCTTGGCAGGAAAATACATAGGCCACCCGCGTTTTTGCGCTAATTCTTCAAGGTCAGGATTGGGGTTGATCACGTAGGGCTGGCGGGCGAACTCAAGCATCTCAACGTCCCAACGCGAGTTGCCGAAGGCGGCATCAACCGGCGTGCGCACGTGCACGCGAATGGCCTCGGTTTTACCTTCCCCACTCGGAATTCGTAGCAATCGGTCGGTGATACTGCCGTTCTCGATCTCCACAGCTACAGCCAGCACGCGGTCTGCAGGAATTCCGAAACGCTGCGCGCCAGCACGAACCACCCAGTCATTGGTTGAGGAGATTGCCCAGATATCGCATCCCTGAGCCCGCATACGCTCGACTAGCTGCCGCATCTCAGGAAAGATGCTCGCCTCAATGCAGCTGGCAAAAAATTCTTCCGCCACGCTGGCGAGATCGGGGTCACGCATGCCGGCATGGATCGCGACCATTTCGCCGCACATCACATCTTCTTCAACTTTGCCCGCTTTGTAATCGGTGTAGCGGTGGCGAAGCCAACGGGAACTCTTTTCCGGCAGCAGGCCGCGCTCAAGTTCCCATTCAAGAAATCCTTCACCCGAATCCAACGCCCATAAAGTTCCGTCGCAGTCGAATACTGCAACCCTGGGGCTAAGACGCGCAACCGCATCAAGCAGCTCGTCAGCGCTCTGAATAACATTCCCTGTTTCTGAACCGGACGCTGTCAGGAGCTCACCTGCAGGCGCGCGTAGTCGGCGGGGTTGTCCACGTTCATGGTGACGTAAGGATCATCGACGGTCAGATACTCGATACGTTGCTGGTGCTGGTGCTCAATTTCCCGCGCATTCGATGTGGCGGGAGCCCGCAAAAAAGCCTCGATCATCTCGCGTCCAATAACGATTGGATGGCCGTGTTTATCGCCGTATTGCGGTACTACCGCCCACTTTCCCTGGCCAATTGCTTTCACAAAAACATCTTTGAGTTTCTGCACTGTGGCTGAGCGCGCCGGCGGCCGGTCAATCAAGGTCAGGATGGCAGCATCTCGGCCGCGATTGAGCACCTCGCGCAAGCCTACCTGCAGGGAACTGAATTGACCGCGCTCGGGAGCCGGATTCACCACCACCGCAGCGCCTGTGGCAAACACCAGAGGTTTTAAATTCGCGGCATTCTTGCCCACGACCACGATCACCAGGTCAGAGTGAGCTTCCAGCAATTGCATGATGGCAGAGAGGAAAGTTCCTGCGTGGGATGACCGTGCCTCGCCCGGTTTTTGCGGTGGCCAGGGCAACAATGCTTTGTCCTGACCCATGCGCGAAGATTCTCCGGCTGCCAGAATCACGCCGCAAAAGCCCGGAGCACGCGTCATGCGAAAAAGATAACACGGCACGATAACAAGAGCTGCTGATCTGGCGGATACGGCAGACACATACGCGGTTGACGGAAACCACAATCTCGTGGGCACAGGCGCCCTCGCCTGTGCGGGCGAGCGCAGCTCGCCGGGGTATTTGTAACCCCCATCAATTTGTCACCACGGGGAGGGCCGAATTAAGAGGGACTCCTTGTCCGCCAAACTCGCAATATCAACTCGACTTCGCGATTTCAGCTCCGTCTGCCTCTTCGGAAATCTCTTTTTCGTCGAAATACCGCATATGTGGCAGCGCGGCGCCACTGTGTCGGCGTACGGCGATCATCTCCGCCGTGATCGCTACCGCGATTTCTTCTGGCGTAACCGCGCCAATATCCAATCCCACAGGCGCATGCACGCGCTCGAACAGCTCGCGCGACAGGCCCTCTTTCTCGAGTTCGCGATAGATCGCGATCACCTTGCGTTTGGAGCCGATCATGCCGATGTAGCGGGCCGGCGTCTGCACCGCCCAGCGCAGCACGCGCATGTCATCACGGTGCCCTCGGGTAACGATCACAATGTAGGAGGACTCGCTGGGCGACAGGCTGGCCATTGCTTCCTCGAAATCCTTGGCATGGATCTCGGCGGCCTCAGGGAAGCGCTCGCGGTTGGCATAGCTCTCGCGATCGTCAACCACCACTGTGTCGAAGCCGGCATTGTGCGCTACTTTGTAGAGGTTGTGAGCGACGTGCCCGGCGCCAAACAGGTACAGCACGGGGATAGGCAATACCGGTTCTACAAAAATTTCGAGGGTTCCGCCGCAGACCAAGCCGGTATCAAACTTCGGATTTTGGTTGAGGTTGAAGGTAAGCGTCCGCGGCTTTTCTTGCTCCATCACGTCGCGCGCAGCCTGCCAAACCTCGGCTTCGACACAGCCTCCGCCAATAGTACCCACAATCGAACCGTCGTCCCGCACCAGCATTTTGGCGGTCTGAAACGACGGGATCGAGCCGCGAACGCTCACAATCGTAGCCACGGCGCCCCGCCGGCCTTCCCGGCGCAATTTGACGATCTCCTCGTAAACGTCCATCCCGCTTGATTATTGGCTGCCGCAGTGTCTAAGTCAAACGCCGACTTTAGCGGTCGCTTTATGTTAGCTTGGGGAGTTTTCCCGACTCCATCAGGGAGCACAATCATGCACGCGATTCGCTTTCACGAGTACGGCGGGCCCGAGGTTCTGCGTTACGAGGAAGGACCCGATCCCGTGTTGCGCAAGGACCAGGTATTGGTGCGAGTGAAGGCATGCGCTCTCAACCATCTCGACCTCTGGGTGCGGAAGGGAACTACGAAATCACCGTTGCCGCATATTCCAGGAAGCGACGTCTCGGGGGAAGTCATAGAGGTCGGCGAATACATCACCGGCCTGCGCGCTGGACAACGCGTGCTGCTGGCGCCCATGACTTTTTGCAATCATTGCGCGCAGTGCACCGCCGGCCGCCAGAACTTGTGTCCGGAGTTTTCCGTCCTCGGCAACCGCACGGATGGTGGCTGTCGGGAGCTGATTGCCATACCCCAGGTCAACGTCATCCCCATTCCCGACAGCCTCAGTTTTGAAGAAGTCGCCAGCGTCCCACTTGTGTTTCTAACCGCCTGGCACATGCTGGTCGGGCGCGCAGGCATCCGGCCGGGCCAGACCGTGCTGGTGTTGGGCGCGGGTTCGGGCGTGGGCTCGGCAGCCATCCAGATTGCCAAGCTTTTCAACGCTGTTGTGATCACCACCGCCGGCGACGACCGCAAGCTGGCGAAAGGCCGCGAGCTCGGCGCTGACCACCTCATCAATCACTACAAGCAGAAGATTTCCGACGAAGTGAAGCGCATCACCCATCGTGAGGGCGTGGATATTGTCTTTGAGCACGTCGGCAAGGCCACTTGGGAGGAGAGCGTAAAGTCGCTGAAACCGGCAGGCACGCTGGTCACCTGCGGCGCAACCACCGGCCCGGACGCGGGCCTGGATTTGCGCTTCGTCTATTCACGGCAGCTCTCAATTCTGGGTTCTTACATGGGAACCATGGGTGAACTTCACGAAGTGCTCAAGCACGTGTTCAGTGGCAAGCTGAAACCGGTGGTGGACAAAGTCTTTCCGTTGAAAGAAGCCCGCGCCGCCCACGAACGCATGGAGAAGAGCGAGATGTTTGGCAAGATAGTGTTGAAGCCCTAGCGCCCCTGACCCGCTCTATGGAAATTCGCCGACTCACAAAAAAAGATGCCAAGGCGCACTGGCATCTACGCCTCGAAGCCCTCGAGCAGGAACCGTGCGCCTTCAGCACCTCGGCGGCGGAGCACCGAGCGACCACGCTTGAAATGACTGCGAAGCGCCTGGTACCTGACCGCACCGGCAACAGCTTTGTGCTGGGTGCTTTTGAGGGCACCCAAATGGTCGGCATGGCCGGCTTCTTCCGCGAAAAAGATGAGAAGACCAGGCACAAGGGTTTGATCTGGGGGGTGTACATCCAGAAAGAATTTCGCGGCCAGGGTTTGGCCCGCGCCCTATTCCAAGAGTTGCTGCGGCAGGCGCGCGCTCAGCCTGGATTGGAACAAATTAATATTGCCGTCTCTGCCGGGAATGCAGCCGCTCGCGGTCTTTATTCCTCCCTGGGCTTCCAGCTTTATGGTTGCGAGCCGCGCGCCTTAAAAGTCGGGGATAGGTACATCGATGAAGAACAAATGGTGCTGCGCCTGGTACAGCAGGGGCGCTAAG